>JANNDD010000721.1:0-1013 GCA_031387365.1 Armatimonas sp.
CTGGAAGGGGCGAAACCGTGATGGCGGCTGTGACCTGTTGGCTTCCTATCCGTGGGGACAGAGCAGGCGCTTCGTTGCCGTGCAGATCAAACAGTACCCGACCGAGCGCAAGATCCAGCAGCGCACCGTGGACGAACTGCGCGGAGTCTGTCTACGCCACAACGCCTCTGAGGGTCTTCTCATCACGACCTCCTCGTACTCTCCTACCATCACGGGCACGGCCTCTCTTATCGCACCGCTCTACCTGATGCAGGGGAGCGAGCTGACCTTCTTGCTGGCGCAGTATTGCATCGGAGTCACCAAGTCCTGGCAGCTCGACGAGCAGTTCTTCGATGACCTCGAAAAAGCCAGCCATGACACAGGGAAAGTCAGCCAAGCAATAGAAAAGGCCTGTGGCTCTCCTCGTAAAACCACTAGCTCCCTCCGCAGGCCAAGTAGCTCTCTTCTCAAGAAACGCCGAAAACTGTCGCAACGCCCCGGCCAATCACAACGCTCCGACCAAATACTGCAACTAAACTCGCAGACGCTACGTAAGCTGCGGGTGACAATCTCACTCGACGACAAATGACCTGGCGCACCCATGTCACCGGGGGGATCGCCGCCCTGTGGTTTCTGGGAAGTAGTGCAGTCGTAGGAGCCAGCGATACCGTCGGAGCTGGCAACCCTATCGTCCTAAGCGCACTTGCGGGCTTTGGAGCACTCTTGCCGGATCTGGATGCCCAGGAGTCACGGATCAAGAACCTCACTACCTTTGGCATACGCCCGTTCTTTCTCCCCGCTGTGGCTCTCCATCATGCGCTTGGGCACCGAGGAATGCTTCACTCCGCGATGGGCCTGATGATAACGGCAGTAGTCCTTGGCCTGCCTGTGGGACTCTGGCTGGGTACCACCCCCATGATCGCGCTGCTTCTGGGCTATGCAAGCCATCTGGTTCTGGACGGGGCTACGAAAGCTGGAATCCCACTCTGGTTTCCAAATCCTCAAAGGCTCCATCTACTACCCCCGCGCCTACG
>JANNDD010000750.1:0-3804 GCA_031387365.1 Armatimonas sp.
GTGCGTCCCTGTGCCAGCGTGTCGGCAAGCGGCCCCGAGAGCGCCACGATCTTCTGTGTCCCCGCTGACTCCCATTGAAGAGGGAAGATAACTTCTTCCTCTCCGGTTGCGGAGTCCGTGAGGCGGTGAACCGTCTCCAGCCTCAGCTGCTTCTTGCCCTCGGCACTGTCGGCGTCGCGATCAGAGCGCACGCGGATATCATCAAAGCCCAGATCCAGCGCATGGTAGAGCTGCTTCATCCAGGAAGCATAGCGCCCCGAGTCCATGCAGTGGCTCGTAAAGGGCAGGAGCCTCTCGTCCTGGATGCCGTTGAGCAGGCGGCATTGGTTGAGGATGAACCCTGCCACGACCTGCCCCTCCTCAACCCCGATCTCCGCGAGCAGCGAGAGGAAGAGAGCTTCAGGGCGCTTGAGACTGCCGTCGCTCTCCAGAAGCGGGCTTCCTTTTCGGAAAGACACGCCACGACGGATGATAGTGCCCTCCCGCTCAAAGAGCATCGTCTCACGCGGGCTTCGGGCTACGAAGAGCCACTCCTCCACGATCTGCTCACGACGGACAGCGAACCCGTAGCGCCACTGCGTGTCCTCCTGAGTGAAGACGATCTCGAAAACGCTGGGCTGCTCACGCTTCTCTTTGGAGAGCAGGAACGGCTCGGCCATGGGTCGGCGCTCCAGATCCGTCGAGCTGCCCACGAAGCCCCGGAAGATCTGGAAGGCGGCGGCCAGATTCGACTTACCGCTGGCGTTGGCCCCGTAGAGCGCGGCGACCTTCAGGAGGCTGAGCTTGGGGGAAACCATGACGACATTGGGCTGATCCAGCGCGGGGTCGTCGTGCAGGCGTGCCGCCGCCACCAGGCTCAGGGTTGTCCTGTCCCGAAACGACTTGAAGTTCTCTACGGAAAACTCGATTAGCATAATAGTGAATTATACGTCCAAAATGTAATTATTGTTTCAATTTTTCTAAAATGATGTTTAAAACAACTTTTCCTATGTCCAAAAAAAGGGTCTCCGTCTGGAGACCCTTGGAATCGGCTCTAGGACTCGGGGTCAAAGAGCTTTTGCATCGCCTTGGCTGCTGCCTCCGTCGCGCCGGGCATGACATGGCTGTAGGTGTTCATCGTGAGGCTGATCTGGGAGTGCCCCAGAATCTCCATTATGACCCGAGCGGGTACGCCCTCGGAGAGTAGGAGCGAGGCGCACATATGCCGCAGGTCGTGCATCCGTATCTGGGTGAGCCCTGCCTTCTCAAGCAAGACCGTGAAGTCCCGTCGTACATTGCGCTCGCCACGGGGCGTGCCGTTCTGCGTAGGGAACACAAGCCCCAGTGTGTTCCCCGTTCCGTCGAGAGTCCAGAGTACCTCCCACTCTTTCTGACGCTCCCTCTCCCGAACCAGCGCCTTGGCCACGAAGGGCGGTAATCTGATGTTAAACGGCTTTTTGGAATTGGGATTGGGGTGTATTACCGACCACAGTAAAGGCGACCCCGCCACTGTTGACTCCGCCGGAACCGCTGAAGGTGTAGGTGCCCGGCTCAAGCGTCACGTGTCCTTGCACCTCCATGCCTTTAGGCGCAGACGTTCTCTCTGGCACGAGTTTGACCTTGAGAATGCCCAGGGAGCGCACCTCACCCGGTGCGTGATCCGTCGCGCCATTTAAAAGGTCGAAGCGTGCTCCTAGGTTTATCAAACACTGATTCCCCTGGGAGTTTAGAATCGTCGGCCAGAGTTCAAACTGCCTCGGGAGCGCCTGGTGCAGCGTTTTGCCGCTGGTATTGCGCCAGAGAATCTCGGCCTCTAGCGTGTCGCCGGTTTTGAAGACGCGCTGATCCGTGAGCATTCGAATGCCGCACTGGAGCCCCTTGTCCACTTTCCCCCAGACGGCGGAAGCGGCGTTTCGCGGGGCTGCGGCGTTGAGCGTACCGATTTCGAGGAATATATAGGCCTCCAGCGTCTGCCCGCCTTTGATGCGTCCCTCTCCTCCGCTTGCCCGAGTTGCTCCCTCCATGCTGACTCTACCATCAGGAGAGACTCTTGTGAGAAAAGCAATTCCCTCTAACATAGGAAGCTTGGAGTGATCCGGCGCACGGTAGATCGTGATGGGCTGGACGATCTTCTGGTGCCCTGGTGTGATCTCGGCGATACTTGGGCTGTCATTGCCACCGCCCTCCCCGACGTAGATTTCGAGGTTCTCTCGGCCATTTTGCGCTGGGACAATGACAGACTCGCCGGGAGTTAGGGTTACTTCGTAGAGCGGATCGAGCGGGTAGGTGCGCTTTGCCCCTTTAGTTGGCTTGCCATTCACGGTCGGCGTCTCGTAGCCGTCGTACTGGAGCAAGCGCGTCATAAAAGAGAGGGGCTTGTTGGATACGTTGCGCACCAGGGTCTGGTAGTTGAGCTTGGAGTTCATTGGGACGCGCGGGCTAGAGGTGAGGAGAAAGCCTGCCTGCAAGCCGTCCACTGCCTCCTTCCAGATCACTTTATCCAAAGGAATGGTCGGGCCAGGGGCGGAGGGAAGGGCCGCCACCACATCGAGCATTCGTGTCGCTTCCAGAGTCTGTGCGCCGGGTAGCGCCGTCCCTCCCGCTCGACTACTGCGCACCGTTCGAAGCGTGCCATCAGAGGAGATTTTCTTGATCTCCGGAACGGCGCTCCCAAGCAGGCGTGTGAGCTGGCTCTTTTCCAGGCCACGGTAGAGCGTGATGGGCTGGGTAATTCGGTACTGGCGGAGCCAACTCTCGCTGACCCGATCACGCTCCTTGCTCCCGTCATGACCAAACACTAGCTCCTGAGTTCCGTCTATGCTCTGCTGCACTGGCACCAGCATCGCCTCGCCCGGAGCGAGGCTCGCTTCGTAGAGCGGTTCGAACGGAGGAGGCTCGCCGGTGCCTTCGGCTCGCCGAACGCCAAACCAAGGCCGGTCGGGGCCGTTGTCGCGCAGCATTCGCACAAAGAACGAGATGGACTTATCAGATTTGTTGCGTACCAATGTCTGGTAGACAAGTCTTGAGTTTTGCGGCACCGGATCGGAAGAGAGCAGCAGAAAGCCCGGCTCCAAGCCGTCCACGACTTCGCCCCAGACAACTTTGTTGAGCGGGATCGTAGGGCCAAGAGTAGGAGGAATCTCTCCAGCAGGAGCGGGCGATACGACCTCAACCGCAGCCCGTGGAAAGAGCAATTTCCCCTCCCCGGACTCCACAATCTGAACCTCAGATTCTTCGCGCACTTTGCCAACTGCATCTATTTTGGTGAGCTTGAACTCACCCTGAAGCCGTGTATATTTGGTTCGCTCAGCGGGAGTGATCTGATGAACCTTAACAGGCTGAACGAGCCAATTTTTTCCAGGTTGCACAGTTTCTATGTAGGGATAAGTGTTTCCCCCTCTTCCCAGAGCTAGGGTGAAATCTCCGGGAACTTGAACGGACTCCTGCGGCGCGAGGGTGACGATGTACTCCGAAAATATCATCCAGACAGTCCGCTCTGGGGTACGAAACTGCGCAGGGATTGCTTGCCCAGCACCGATACGAGCCATCTCACTATCGGGAACGAGGTAGGGACGCTGGTGCCGTTCACAGTTGGGAAGGCACTGGACAATAAACTCAATCGGCTTATTGGTCGTGTTGCGGATCAGCACCTGGTAGGAAATTTTCCCACCTGGCGAGACTTGCCCCGGCCCGGTGAGCAAGATTCCTGGCTGGAGGCCGTCTAGCGCTTTTTCCCAGACAACTCTGTTGAGCGCGAGCTTTGGAGACTCCGGTGCTGGCGGAACCTGTGTGGGAGTAAGAGGTTGCGGCATCGCAAGGGTTCCG
>JANNDD010000997.1:0-1042 GCA_031387365.1 Armatimonas sp.
AAGAAAAAAACCGAGCTCCTCAGTCGAATCTGACGAGGTAGAAATGAACCTCTCCTCCCCAACCCTCCTCTCCCAGGCGCTCATTCTTCGCTGGGAAAGGAGGGAGCAATGTTCCTAATAGCCCCTTTCCCAAGGAGGAACGACTGACCGGGAGAGGGGTTGGGGAGAGGTTCGTTACTCAGTCGTATCTGAGGTTTCTACGCAGCCAGGATTTTTAAGCGGCCAGGGTGAGGACGACTTTTCGCTCCTCATTCTGGCGCTTTAAGAACTCCGGGATGGCAGCGGCGGGGATAGCGGGGGAGAGTAAGAAACCCTGAATCTTGTCACAGTTCAAGTCTGCCAGAATTGCGCGTTGCTTCTCTTGCTCCACTCCCTCCGCAACAACTTCCAGATCGAGTGCATGCGATAGCTCAATGATGGCACGAATAATTGCCTGGGTCTGAGGGGCTTCCAGGTCTATCAGAAAAGACGCGTCTATCTTCAGGCAGTCCAGAGGAAGATCACGGAGGTAGGACAGCGAGGAGTACCCCGTGCCAAAGTCGTCTACTGCGAGCCGAATGCCTAGCTCGTGGAGACCCTCCAGCGTTTTCAGCGCGGCAGCGCCCTTGCCAAGCAGTGCGGACTCGGTAATCTCCATCTCCAGAAGGCGTGGCGGCAGGCCCGTTGCTTCCAGAGTTTGTTCTACCCGGCGCAGGAACCAGGGCTGCGTGAGCTGAATTGTCGAGACATTCACGGCAATCAGAGGGCTGAGGCCATTTTCGGTGAGCCAGCCCGCGGCCTGCTCACAGACATTTTGTAGGATCCAGGAGCCCAGTGGCTCAATCAGACCACACTCCTCGGCCACGGCGATAAAGCGAGCCGGGCTGATCGGGGCTTCTTCCATAGGGCGCTTCCAGCGTAGGAGGGCTTCCAGGCTATTGACTTCCCCGGTACGAGGGTTCATCTGCGGCTGGTAGTGCATCTCAAACTCACCCTGCTCCAGTGCCCGCCGCAGGCAGCGCTCCTGGCGCAGACGTTCCTGGGTGGCATCGTGCATGGAGTG
>JANNDD010000893.1:0-1967 GCA_031387365.1 Armatimonas sp.
ACCAAGTCCCTCAGGAAGCTGACCGACGAAGCTCTCACCATAGGGTTTGGCAGGGTTTGTTGCCACCACAACGGGTGCTGCCGCCGCAGCCACGGGAACGGCGACGACTGCTATCATCGGGGAAGTGGCGGCTGGTGCAGACTCCCCCGCCGGGCGGGGGCTAGGGGGTTGGCTGTTGGCAGACGGTGCGCCCTGTCCAATGACAAGCACGGGATCGCCGACCTTGACCTCGGCACCAGCGGCAACAAGAATGGCGTGAACGACACCCGCTTCGCCTGCGGGCACTTCCACGTTGGACTTATCGGTCTCGATCTCGAACACCGCATCGTCTGCGGTTACCGTATCGCCGACTTTTTTGAGGAACTGGACAATGACGCCCGCTTCCATTGCATCGCCCATCTTGGGCATGATGATCGCTGCCATCTTACTTGCCTCCCAGAGCGCGTTTTGCCGCCGCGACAATATCAACTTCCGTGGGGAAGGCGAGGTTCTCTAAGTTCTTGGCGTAGGGCATCGGGACAAAGGCCCCTGTCACCCGAAGCACAGGCGAGTCTAAGTCGTAGAACGCACGCTCGCTAATCTGGGCAGAGACCTCCGCAGCGCAGCCATAGAGCGGCCACTGCTCCTGCACCACCACGGCGCGGTGGGTCTTCTTGATCGAGGCCAGCACCGTGTTCATGTCTAGTGGTAAGAGAGAGCGCAGGTCAATCACCTCGGCGAAGATACCCTCTTTTGCCAGCACATTGGCCGCCTTGAGCGCCTGAATGGTCATCCAGGAATAGGCGACAATGGTGACATCTTTGCCCTCGCGCAGCACATTGGCCTGCCCGAGTGGCACCGAGAAATCAGGATCGTCGGGCACTTCGGAGAGCCCAGGCTGGATCGCTTCCAGGTCATCGGGCTTCATGAAGTACATGCGCAGCGACTCTAAAAACATCACCGGGTTGTTGTCCCGGATCGCAGTGAGCAGCATTCCCTTGGCATCGGCAGGAGTCGCGGGGACTGCTACCTTCAGACCGGGCACGTGGGCAAAGAGTACCTCGATTGCCTGGGAGTGCTGCGCAGAGAGCTGCAAACCCACGCCACTGGGGCCGCGGATCACCATGGGCACCTGAAACTGACCGCCAAACATGTAGCGAATCTTGGCGGCGTGCTGGACGATCTGGTCGTAGGCGGGAGTGGCGAAGTCCATTCGCATCATCTCGCAGACCGGACGCAAGCCCGCCATCGCCGAACCGATTCCCAGGCCGATAATCCCGACCTCAGAGATGGGCGTGTCAATTACGCGGCGCGGACCAAACTCCTCTAAAAAGCCCTTTGAGAGCTCGAGAGTTCCCTGGTACTGTGCCACTTCCTCACCGACCAGAAACACGTCCGGGTCGCGGCGCATCTCCTCACGCAGGGCGAGCGCGAGGGCGTCTATGTAGCGTAGCTTTGCCATTATGCGTTTGCTTCTTTCATAATGCGTACACGTCCTTTAGTAGCTCGTCGGCGGGTGGCACAGGGGAGTCGTCGGAGAACTTTACCGCAGCCTTCGCTGCGATCACCGCCTCGTCGTGGAACCGCACAATGTCTTCGTCCGTGATGATCTTCGCTTCCAGGAGAAGCTCCGCAGCAATCGCAATCGGATCACGGTTAGCCTTGGCCGCCTCGATCTCCGCGCGGGTGCGGTAGACCACGGTTTGCTTCGCCTCGTCGGCGGCTCCGTGCCCGTGGAAGCGGTAGGTGTCGCACTCTAAGAAGAACGGGGCAGGATTTTTCTTCATGTCCGCAATGATCTGACTGACCTCTTCGTGCACCGTGACAATGCTCTGGCCATCAATTTTCTTGCGGTTCATGGCGAAGCTGCTCACGCGATCCGTGAGATCGGTGTTGGCGTGGGAGCGCTCGATACTGGTGCCCATCGCGTAGCCGTTGTTCTCCAGAACAAACAGCACGGGGACTTTGTAGAGCTGCGCCATGTTCAG
>JANNDD010000903.1:0-15259 GCA_031387365.1 Armatimonas sp.
AAATCGGAATGCCAGAAGCGCAGCTACGTGAGCTCCAGCGCACCCCACACTTCCGAACCTGCAACGATGTTACCTGGATGGTTTGCTGCCAAGATTTCATGGTCTACTTGGGCGAGTGGCAAGCACAAGATTTTGCCAGTCGAGAAGCCTTTGTTGAGGCCATGTCCGACATTTTCACGGCTCGTATGTTCTGGCCCGAGGAGGAAGCCCAACCCCACTTCGGCGAGGTCGTGGTGCATGTCTTTCGCTGTCTGCATTGTAGTCGATTACGTGCCGTGGACGACTCCACTTAGCGGCTCCGTAGCTCTGCAAAAATCCTCTTCTCAGCTTCTTTGGCGACGGCGCGAACCTCGGCGCGGCGGGCGGCTTTGTAGGCGGCTAGCCTGTCTCCCAAGTTGATGGGCTCCGGGAGGCGGACGCGAGCGCGGCGGGGGCCGGTGAGCAGAGACTTGCCGAAGCACTCGCGCTCCAGGCGGACGAGGAGATCGAAGAGGCGCTCGGGGGTGGGGTCTTCTCTTACGTAGCCATCGTAGACCGCGATCCAGTTGGCGATGCGATCCAGATCACGCAGCAAAGGCCGGGCGCGCTCACGCTGAAGGCGGCGTAGCTCGGTGTCGTAGGGCGTTTTTGCAGAGAGATCGTGCTCGTCGCGGGTGACGATCTCGATGGCGTGGATCAGCGTGCGCATGCGCTCAGGAAGCGTCTCGCCGCGCGGGTCGGGGATGCCAACGGCGAGCGCGACGCGCTGCAAGATCGCCTCTTTGATGGCGTCTAAACGCGGCGTAAAGTCCGACTCCAAGTCCTCGTCTTTCTCTTTGGGCGAGGGCAGGCGGTACTCTTTCTCCAGCGAGCGCAGCATCGCAAACCCAATCCCACGCAAGCGCTCATAGGTGCCTGCACTATTGGGAATCGGCGAGCCCGTAAAGTTCTCTAGGCGGTTGAGCGAGAAAAGAATCGGCAGGCGCATGTCCGACGTGAACTTGTACTTCAGCGCGACCGGCTGGATAAAGAGGTTGGCCGTGTCGTCGGCTTTGCGTGCGTCTTCGAGCGCCCAGAACGCAAGCTGAAAGACCCCATCGTGGAACGGCAAGAGCGTGTCGTTCTGGGAGTAGACCTCACCCTCGGGAAAGATCACGAGCTTGCTGGCGGGGCTTGCGAGTAGCTCACGGGTGGCGCGAAAACTCGCCCGGTCTGCCGTTCCCCGGATCACCGAGTGCGCCCCGATGCGCTTGATCACATGGCCCCAGAGCCCCAGGCAGGCATCGAACGCCTCACGGCAGGCAAGATACCGAAAGCTCTGGTTCACTTGCGCCGAGAGGTGAAAGACCAGCGCGGGGTCGGTATTGGTCGGATGGTTGGGCGTCAGCAAGACCCGCTCCCCAGCCAACGCCCGAAAACGCTCCAGCTCGTCTTGATCGTAGTCCACCCCACTGATGCCCAGCACGCCCACAATCGTATTGCTGCACTTCTGTGCCACCCGGATCACCGAGGGCGTCGGTTTGGCGGCGATAAAAT
This sequence comes from Armatimonas sp., assembly GCA_031387365.1. Classification (GTDB taxonomy): domain Bacteria; phylum Armatimonadota; class Armatimonadia; order Armatimonadales; family Armatimonadaceae; genus Armatimonas. The sequence goes on from JANNDD010000903.1 coordinate 1,516, forward strand.
CAGCGCGCCCAGGGACAATGAACTCAGAGGACTCAGACGACATAAGTTATTATAGCGGACAAGATAAAATGCACTGAGGCCCCCATACAAAAACCAGCCCCAGCACTTACCAAAACACAAGTGGACGACATCCGTGAGGCGGTTTTTCGCTACCACATGGCAAAGCTGCCCACTCAGTTTCGCTTCATCACCCGCATTCAATTCCCTGAGGTCTACTTTCTCTCCGTGAATCGTGCCGATCCCTCCCCCACCTTTCTGGCACGCTTTCGCAACAACAAGCCGCCCGTCAAGGCCCGCTCCGCTGTGAAGCCGCGCAGGTTCGAGGTCTTCGATAAGGCAACCGGGAAGGAGGGCATACTTATCTCCGCCGATGCCGTGCGCTGGATCGCGGCGAACCAAGCGAAGGTGGAGACGAGCTGGCATAAAGATGGTCGAGGAGGCACGGCTGGGACGTGCTTGGTGGAGAAGCAAAAAAAGGGGTGGGTCGTGGTCTACTACGCCCTCCGGGCAAGATTCTGATGAGCACAACGTATTGGGAACTGATCGCGCTCGCGACGGTATAACCAAGTTATGCTCCGTGAGTTTTTCTCCTACTACCGCCCCCACCGCCGCCTGTTTCTGATTGATTTCTCCTGCGCCGTTATCTCGGGGCTGCTGGAGCTGGCTTTCCCACTGGCCGTGAAGTACTTCGTGGACAAGCTCCTGCCCAGCTACAACTGGGGGCTGATTCTCAGCGCCGCTGTGGGACTGTTGATGATCTACTTGGTGAACACGGGGCTTCAGTATGTCGTGAACTACTGGGGGCACGTGCTGGGGATCTCCATCGAGACCGAGCTGCGGCGCAAGATCTTCGATCATCTGCAAAAGCTCTCGTTTCGCTTTTTTGACAACCAGAAAACCGGGCACTTGGTCGCTCGGATCACCAAAGACCTAGAGGAAGTCGGCGAAGTGGCGCACCACGGCCCCGAGGACGCGTTTATCGCCGTGATGACGTTTCTGGGCTCGTTTGGACTGATGTTCACGCTGAACCCGACCCTCGCGCTGATTACAGGGCTTATCGTGCCCCCGATGACGTGGGTCTCGACGCGCTATGGGCGGGCGATGACGCTCAACATGCGGGCGCTCTTTGGCCGGGTCGGGGATTTTAATGCGCGTATCGAAGAGAACGTCGGCGGGATGCGGGTGGTGCAGGCCTTTGCTAACGAGGACCACGAGCGCAGGCTCTTTGCCAAGGACAACGAAGCCTATCGGGACACGAAGCTCGATGCCTATCGTTTAATGTCCAAGAGTATGTCGCTGAGCTACATGACCATGCGTATTGTCCAGCTCTTTGTGATGATCGCCGGAGCATTTTATGTACTTCGCGGCGAGCTGACGGTCGGCGGGTTTATGGGATTTCTCTTGCTGGTCAATGTCTTCTTTCGCCCGGTGGAGAAGATCAACGCGGTGCTCGAAACCTACCCCAAGGGGATCGCAGGCTTCAAGCGCTACTCGGAGCTGCTGAACACCGCGCCCGATATCGCCGACGCGCCAAACGCCAAGACCATCGAGCACCTAACGGGCAAGATTCGCTTCGAGCAAGTGACGTTTGGCTACGAGGCGCACAAGCGGGTGCTGGATAACATCAATCTCACCATTCATCCCGGCGAGACGGTCGCCTTTGTCGGGCCGAGCGGCGCGGGTAAGACCACGATCTGCTCACTCGTCCCTCGGTTTTATGAGCCGCTTGCGGGCCGTATCACGGTAGATGGCACGGATATTCGCGAGCTGACGCTGGCATCGCTGCGGCGCAATATCGGCATTGTGCAACAAGACGTCTTTCTCTTTGCCGGGACGATCCGTGAGAATATTATCTACGGGCGGCTCGATGCCACCGACGAAGAAATTAAAGAAGCCGCGCGACGGGCGAGACTCAATGAGATGATCGCGCAGCTCCCCGACGGCCTCGATACTGTCATCGGTGAGCGCGGGGTGAAGCTCTCGGGCGGTCAGAAGCAGCGCCTGGCGATTGCGCGAATGTTTCTGAAGAATCCTCCCATTCTCATTCTCGACGAAGCGACCTCGGCGCTGGACACCGAGACCGAGCGTGCCATTCAAGCGTCACTGGCCGAGCTCTCCGTAGGCCGCACGACGCTCGTCATCGCCCACCGCCTCGCCACGATCCAGAACGCCGATAGAATCGTGGTAGTGGATGAGACAGGAGTCGCGGAGCAAGGCCGCCACCAGGAGCTTGTCACGTCCGGTGGCATCTACCAGCGCCTCCACGAGGCACAGTTCCGACCACAGCAGGAACCCGCTCGCGCTCTGGCGAACCTAGCGACATGAGTAAGAAAGAAGTTCGGATCGGCATTATCGGCTGTGGGCAGATCGCCCAGCAGCACCTCAAGACCTATAAAGATATCCCCGAGGCCAACGTGGTCGCCTGCGCGGATATCCTGCCGTCGGCGGCGGACACGAGCGCCAAGACCTATGGGATTCCCAACGTGTACTACTCGGCCCACGAAATGCTAAAGCGCGATGATCTCGACGCCGTGGATGTGTGTCTACACAATAACTTTCACCGGGCAGGCGTCGAGGCGGTATTGGCGTCGGGGCGGCACTGCTACTGCGAGAAGCCTATGGCCGGAGCCTACGCCGATGCACTGGCGATGAAGGCAGCCGCAGAGGCAGCGGGCAAGATGCTGCACATTCAGCTCGCGGGGATCTACTCCAACGAGGTGCGCTCCGTCAAAGAGCTGATTGATGAGGGGGCGCTGGGCGAGGTTTACTATGCCCGCACCAACGGCCATCGGCGGCGCGGTCGGCCCTACGTGGACGGCTACGGTAAGCCGACGTTTGTGCAGAAAGAGAACTCCGGCGGCGGTGCACTCTATGACATGGGGGTCTATCATATCTCCGAGCTGCTCTGGCTTTTGGGCAACCCGACTCCCACGCGCATCTGTGGGCGCACGTTTCAGAAAGTGGCGATAGATGCTAAGCGCAAAGACCTCGCGGGCTACTCTGTCGAGGAGCTAGGAACGGGCCTCGTGAACTTCTCCAATGGGATCGCGCTGGATATTCTCGAAGCCTGGGCAATGCACCTAGACACCCTAGAGGGCTCGTTTATTCTCGGGAGCGACGGCGGGGCACGCCTGCGCCCCTTCGGGTACTTCACGTCGCAGGGTGACCTCGACATAGACGGCGGCGCGTCTATGGGTGCAGCGGCCTACCGGCGGCGCAAGCTGCGCACTGAAGACGGTGACACGGACACGCGCGACAATAGCCAGCGCCACTGGGTCAATGTCTTGCTGGGCAACGACACGCTCCTCCCCACCATGGACCTCGCGCTGAGCACCATGCTGATCTCTGAGGGAATCTACCTCTCCGAGAAGCTAGGCCGTGAAGTCACCGCCGACGAAGTGCGCACGCTCTCTGTCAGTACCGCCAAAGAGATTTAGGCCCGCTCGATCCCCAACAGTCCGAAGCTGTCGCGGCGGACGATCACGGAGAGGCGGGCACTGGTGGGGACACTCTCGAAGGTAATCGCGATGGCAGGGGCATTGGCGTAGACGATATCGCGCTCCGTGTGTCGGCGCATCCGGGGGTTGTGGCTCCAGAACTGCTGCACCGTCGGGTGGGCCATGTAGAGCCGCCCCAAAGTCGCGCCAAAAAGGGCCTCTTCACAGTGCTCACACCAGCTGTTAACGCCATAGCGATCCCGGAGTGTCGGGTACCGACTTTGGGGCGTGTGCTGACGTAGAGGAACCGACCTCTGACAGTTTGGGCAGGTTAGCAGCCCCAGATCCAGTGCGGGTAAAACTCTATCCCCAATCTGCTTGCCCAAACGCCGAATGAGCACCCTATAGCCCGGAACCGGCCCCTCCGGGAGACTATCACGCAAAAACACGAGCATCGTGCTAGGCTCCGTCTGGGGATGGCACTGTGGGCAGCGAAAGACAATCTCGCCGTCGCTCTGGTTTACCACAAGCCGCCGCTGGCCACAGTTGGCACACCAGATAGTTGTCTGCCGCCAGAGGCTCTGCTCCGGGCTTAGCAGACCATAAGGGCATCGTCGTGAAAGTGGGTCTGGATCACTTTGGTCAGCGCCGCTCGCCCGCGCCAGAGCCGTACCGCGGCATTGGCCGTGGTGATCCGATCCCGATCCGCGATCTCCTGGAGGCTCTGGTCCTCCAGATAGCTACGGCGCAAGAGCGTGCGGGTACGCTCCGGAAGTTTTCCCAGCGCACGATCCAGTAGATGAAGCACTTCCTCCTGCTCCAATCCCCCCAGCTCCTCGTACGAAAGAAGCTCCAGATCGAGCTCCGTGAGTGACTGCTCCCGCCGAAAATGACGCGCCTGCTTGCGCTGCCACCGCCGGACAATAAACTGCGCGATCCGTGCCAGCCAGGCAAACGCGACCTCGCCGCGCTCCAGCTTATGCCAGTTGCGCCATGCCTCGATCAGAGTCTCCTGAGCCAGCTCCTCCGCCCACTCTCCACTCCCTGAGAGCCGCGCACAGAGTCGCACCAGCCGTGGCCGGTAGCTCTCCAGTGCTTTCTCCTGTGTGATACCCAACTCCTGCATCGCAATCACCTGTTTGCTTTAATCGCAGGAACAGGGGACAGGATAACAAAGAAATGAAAAAACTCGCTTATTCAGGTTCAGAACCCGGCGCGCCAAGAGAAGCCACGCACGCCCCCCTCGGGGCTCTCGGTGTGACGTCCGTAGCGCCCCAGAGCCGCCAGTCCCTCGGCGGAAAGATCACCGGAGACGATGATATCGCCCGAGGATGCGGATTTTTGCAGCGCGGCGGCGCGGTCAATCACAGCGCTCTGGAGATGCCCGATCGGTGCCCCCGGCATGAGGGCGACCTCGCCCGCGTTGATGCCACACCGAACCTGAAACGGGCGAGGCAGGCGGTTGTGGTTCGCGTTGAAGCTCGCCATCTTCTCCTGAAGCCGCAGCGCCGCCCGTACTGCGGCTGCGTCGGACGCAAACATCGCCATCGTTCCATCGCCTGCCGTGGACTGTACCTGCCCACCTTCCGCCAGAACAATTTCCTCGACGAAGCGCCGGTACTGATTGAACGAATACTCGACGAGAAGCTCATCGGCGGAGCGCTTCAGCTCATTGGAGCTGACAACATCAATGCTCAAAAACGCCTGGCGTACTCGTCCACCCTCTAAGCGTTTTTGAATCTGGATCATCTGCGCCAGGAGCTCATCGCGAGAGACACCGCTTGTCTCCACCGAGTAGCGCACCGGCGGCGCAACGCCAAGGGATGCAGGAACGGGCGGCACCTGCACTTTGGCCGCAAGCGCCGCTTCTTTTTTCTTTGTATCCAACCGCTTGCTAAGATAGATACCAAATCCGACATAGGTGAGTGTAGCCAAGCCTGGCAGGGCTCCACTGGAGCGGTTTCCCACGATCTGATCCGCAATGGGAATCATTAACCAAGCGGCTCCCCACCAGGTTCCCACGTAGCCCTTCATCTGCTCAAGATTGGCTTCATCGAGGCGCTGGGAAACAGTCTGAATAAAATTCCGGGTGGTTCCCCGCAGCTCTTCACCTGCTTGCCGCATCGCCTGATTAACTTGTTGGGCCTGAATGGGAACAACGGGAAGGGTGTTTTTCTTAGGCGGTATGGCTTGCTGCTGTGCGTCGTGCTTGTCCTCGATCTCGTTGAGCGCTTTTTGGACAAACTCCGGCTGCACTCCAATCTCAGCGGCGATCTTCTCAATATCGTCGGCAGAGTAGCGCTCTTTGTGCTCGGTCTGGAGCCGATCCGCGAGCTGGATTGCCTGACGGAGCGTCTGCTCGTCGTAGCGCTGAGGTTCAGGGGTAAGTTGTTGTTGCTGTGCCATGAGAGAATCTGATCTATTGTACCGACTCTAAGACAACTTGGGAAAGCAATTGGTTAATATCCTCAGGATGCACCACTCCCGATGTCAGGGTGAGGCAGTTCGCGGCCGCGCACGCGGTCCCAAAGCGCACGGAGTTCAGAAGTGTTTCCTGCTGCACAAAGTGGCTAAAGAGTAAGCCCGCCATGAGCGCGTCCCCCGAGCCAATGGGATTGAGCGGGGTGATCTCGGGCGGCAAGATCCGCCACGCCACGCCCGCGGCCGTCAGCAAGACGGCTCCCGCCTTGCCCGCTGAGACCAGGGCATTCTGTGCACCAGCGGCACACAGAGCCTGTGCGCAGCCCAGAGCCTCCGTGCTTTCGGGCAGCCCTAGCGCCGCGACAGTCTCCTGGCGATTGGGCTTGACTAGATAGGGATGCGCACACAGTGCAAGGCGTAGCGGCGCTTTCTGCGCATCCACGACCACGGGAACGGAAGCGGCGGCACAGAGACGGGCATAGAAATCAGAAGCCACACCGGGCGGCAGGGAGCCAGAGAGCGCCAGTACCAGCGCACCGGGAAGCTTGGCAAGTGCCGCCGCAATGACGCGTTCGGTATCGGCTTCCGAGAGAGGAGCGGCTTCCTCAACCAGCTCGGTAGTTCTATCGCCACTGAGGAGCGTACAGCACGTCCGGGTTGGGGCCTTGTCTTCGGCCCAGATAACTTCTTGCTCAAACGGGAGGTTTTCGTGAACGTAGTGCCCCGAGCCGCCACCCAAAGGCTGAATGAGAGAGACCGGCGCACCAAGCGTGTGCAGCACCCGCGCCACATTCACCGCCTTCCCAGAGGCCGTGGTGGTGGTCTCCGTGGCCCGGTTGACCTCGCCCAGTGTCAAGTGCGCAAAGCGCTGCGTGCGCTGCACTGTCGGGGTAAGGCCAAGACAAAGGATCACAGACACTCACTTCGACACAAAGACGACAAAACCCTCCGCCGGGACTCCCGGCGGAGGGTAGGTGAAGGAAGGCTTGAGCTTACTTGCGGCGACGGCGCAGGGCCAGCCCGGCCAGTCCTAAACCAGCCAGCACCAGGGTGCCCGGCTCAGGAATCTGTGGCAGACGACCACGGAACTTAATGTCGTTGCCAAAGCGATCTCGCTGATTGAACTGCCCCACGGAGGAATCGTTCGGAGTTCCGAGCTGCCCCACCACAACATTGCCGTAGATCACACCGTAGTCGAAATCAAGAGCCGCTTTGGGTGCCAGAATCGAGCCCCCCATCGCGTCCACATGGAGGTTGGTTGCCTCATAGAAGTTATAGAGAACATTGCCCGCCCCAGGGCCGTCCGGGTAGTTCACCCAGTTGTAGAGGTAGTTGCCATTGGGAGCCGTCACATTGGTACCCGCGACATTGACCAGAACCGTGGTATCGGGTGCAGCATTATCGAAGTTGATGAACCAGCTATTCTCGAAGGCACTCTCGGAAAAATTGAAGATCTTCAGCCCGCCCCCGGACGCATCCAGGTTGACGTAGCCACCGGTGCCTGAGACATCGGCGATACTGACGCCGCTCAGGCCGCCAAGATAGGCCGACTGTGATAGTAAAAACGAGTTGGTCGCGCCAAAATCTACGGGGGAGCTGCTAAAACCACTGCTTATCGGGAAGGTCTCGGTGCCGGTGTAGCCAAAGCTGCCACCATGCTTGACACTGCTGGGCTGTCCGCCTGCAATAAAGACATTACCGTTGGCCTTCACCCCACCGTTTGAGGTAAGAGTTTGTGCGTAGTTCAGGTTGCCGCCCGCAAAGACACCATCAGGATGGACACTATGGCCCTGGTTATTCAGATCACCACCCACGACCAGCTTGCCGCCGCCATTCCAGCCCGTAGTGAAGCCCCAGTCGCCCACGTTCAGGTTGCCCCCCACAGCAACACCGCCCTCGGCATCGGCACCCTGCTGCCAGGCATTGCCCAAGACATAGACATTGTAAGGCTGGGCTGCTCCCAGTCCCTGTGCTTGTGCCATGGTTGCGATCAGAGCCGCACTCAATGCAATCGTAGATTTTAGAATGATCCGCTTCATATTCAAGTTCCTTCAGGGTAGTGTAGCGCAAGAAGCAGACCGATGGTAAGGGGAACCCCGAAAATCAGGTATTCTTACGTAGAAATAAGATGCTAACCGCTACGTTTTGTCATGCACAAGGGCTGGGCACTACCAGCGAGCAGCGCCTCTGGGAGAAGGGAATCCTGAGCTGGGAGGCGGCCCTCAGTACAACCTCCCAGCTCCCCCTCTCCGAAACAAAGAAAAATCTGCTCCTCCCCATCCTCGAAGCGTCGGTTGCTGCCCTGGAGCGCCAGGACTCCCGCTGGTTCCAGAAGAACCTCCCCCCTGCCGCCCTCTGGCGTGGGGCTGAGGTATTTGGCGAGAGTGTCGCCTACGTGGATATAGAAACCGACGGTGGCTACGATGCCAACGCAATAACAGTGATCGGGCTCTTCGATGGCTTCGAGACAAGGCTGTATGTCAAGGGGCAAAATTTAGAGGATTTTGTTGGTGACATTAAAGACTATAAGCTGCTCGTGAGCTTCTTTGGCACGAGCTTCGACCTGCCATTTTTGCGCCGCCGTTTCCCCGAGCTGGCACTCGATCAGCTCCACATTGATCTGTGTCCCGCGCTGCGCCGACTAGGCCAGACGGGCGGACTAAAGGCCATTGAACACCGGCTGGGCATCCAGCGTACAGACGATGTCGAGGGCATGAGCGGAATGGACGCGGTCTACCTCTGGAGCCGCTGGGAGCGGCGCAAGGATAAAGAAGCGCTCGCTCGATTGCTGGCCTACAACCGCGCGGATATCGAGAATCTCAAGCTACTTTTGGAGTGGGCCTACCCACGCCTAATCGAGCACTCCGGGTTTCCTCGCCTCGCCGCCTAAACGGGTACCATAGTCCTATGCGACGAGAGTTTCTTTTTCTGGCGATGGCACCGGCGCTGCTGACCGGAGCGTGTGCACGAGCGCAAAAGCCCTCCCCTGCTATTCAGACCTCCTCTCCTGCTATCGGGGGTAGCGGCTTTGTCTGGTTTGAGGCGGAGAATACCAAAGCGACCAACTTCCCCGCACGCCACTCGTTTATGCCCGCAAGTGACACCGAAAAGGCTATTCTCTCTGGCGGTGCATGGATCGGAGCGGAGGGACCGCGTAGCCTGCCGCTGTTTTTAGAGTACGATGTCACGGTTCCCAGCACGGGCAGCTATGATTTCTACGCCCGCAAGTTCTGGAAGCACGGCCCGTTTCGCTGGCGCTTCGACCAGCAGGCGTGGCAGAGTGTCGGAAAAGACCCGGCGCTCCTCGACGACGCCCCCATCCGGCAGTTTGTGGGTGCGAACTGGGTTGGAGCCGGAGACGTCACTCTCACGGCGGGAACCCACACACTGCGCATCGAGCTGACCGAGAATAACGGCGCAGCGGCGTTTGACTGCTTCGTGCTCACCAAAGTCCCGTTTCTGCCGCGTGGCAAGAGCAAGCCCGGCGAGAAGCTAAACCGCACCGAGCCCGGCTGGTTCGCCTTTGAACCCGACTTAGACACGTTCCAATCAACGGCGCTAGACCTGCGCGGGCTGAACGAGAAAACCGCCGGTGAGAACGGCTTTATTGCCCGCAAGGGCGAGAGCTTCGTCCATAGCAAGACCGGCCAGCCTGAGCGCTTCTGGGCAGTGAACGCGGGCGGCGAGCTGACGCGCATGCCGCAGGCATCGCTGAACTATTTAGCGCGGGACTTAGCCAAAAAAGGCGTCAATCTGGTGCGTATCCATGGCGCGCTTTGGAAAGATAGTAACTTCCGCGAGATAGACCCCGAGAAGCTCGCGGGTCTCCAGCGCTTTGTGGCCGCACTCAAAAAAGAGGGAATTTATAGCTGCCTCTCGATCTACTTCCCGCTCTGGCTGGAGATTCCGGCAGGCGATGCGCTTGCGGGCTACACGCCGGGCAAAAAGCCCTTCGCACTACTTTTCTTTAGCCCAGAGTTTCAGCAAATCTACCGGAGCTGGTGGAGAACCATTCTCACCGCTCCCAATCCAATCGGAGAGCCGCTGGGCAAAGATCCTGCCGTGGCGATGGCGGAGCTGTGCAACGAGGACAGCTATCTCTTCTGGACCTTCAGCTACGACAATATCCCCGCGCCGCAGATGGCGCTTCTGGAAAAACAGTTCGGCACGTGGCTGGGCAAGAAGTACGGCTCCGTGGAGGCGGCACTGGCAGTGTGGAAGCAGCCCGATGCCAAGGACAAGCCTGCCGAGAGCCGAGTTGCGTTTCTGCCGATCTGGGACTTGGGCAACAAGCGCGGCCTGCGCTCACAAGACACAGCCGCGTTTCTGGCGCAGAGCCAGCGGGCGTTTTTTGAGGGCAGCGCAAAATTTCTCAAGAGTGAGCTAGGCTTTTCAGCCGTCGTCTACGGCTCAAACTGGGTGACGGGCAGCCCACAGTTTCTGGGTCCGCTGGACAAGTGGAGCAACACGGGCGCAAATTTAGACGCGATGGATCGCCATGGCTACTTCGGCGGCAAGCACGAAGGCCCACGTGCCAGCTACAGCCTGAGTGTCGGGGATCTCTACGAGGACAAGTCCGCGCTAAAATCCCCTGAAGACGGCCTGCCGCTCTTTGACCTCAAGTGGAACGGGCTGCCCTCCATGGTCTCCGAGGTGAACTGGCCGATGCCCAACCGCTTCCGCGCCGATCTGCCCCTGCTCGCAGCCGCCTACGGGGCGCTCCAGGGCTCCAGCGCGATTCACTTCTTTGCACTCTCGGGGGCGAGCTGGAACCAGCAGCACGGAAAGTTTGATCTGCAAGTGCCCAGCGTGCTGGGACAGTCTCCGGCGGCGGCGCTGATCTTCCGAAAGGGCTTGGTTAAGACCGCTCCGATTGTGGTCGAGGCGAATCTCAAGCTCACCAATCTTCTGTCATTGCAAGGTGCGCCGGTCAGCACCCCCATGAACCTTGATGCCCTCCGCGCCGCCGATATTCCCATCGGCCAGACAAAAGCCCTAGACACGCTTCCCGCACTCGATCCCCTCGCGTACTTAGTGGGTCAGGTGCGAGCGAATATATCCGAGGCGGGAGCCCCGTCCAAGCTCGGAAATCTGGCGGGAATTGATCGTCAGAGAAAAGTGGTCAATAGCGCCACCAGTGAGCTCACGTGGAACTGGGGCAGTGGCCGCGCCGTGATCGCCGCCCCGCAGGTCAACGCAATTATCGGGTTTCTCGCCGATGCGGGCACGGTGACACTGCCCGGGATGACCGTCACCAGCCAGCTTGAGTACGGCACCGTCACGCTGGTCGCGCTCGACGGCCAGCCTCTCGCAACGTCCAAAAAGCTACTCCTCCAAGTGATGTCCGAGGACAAGAACTGGGGCTGGAAGACCGCGCCTGGCGAGAAGGGCCTCCAGCGCATCGAGAGCCTGGGCGGCGCACCAATCATCGTCAAGAATCTCAACGGCACCATCGCCCTCACCCGCCCCGATGCCGCGAGTCTTACTGTCACGGCACTGGATAGCAATGGCTACCCGGTCGCCAAAATCGGCAACGCCAAAAATATCTCCCTGCGACCCGATACGCTCTACTATCTGATGGAGAAGTAGCCCATAGTGAGGATATAATTTAGGTCATGACCACCACCCGCGCGGACGAAGAGATCCTTGATCTTCTTGCAACGGCTCCCGAGATTCTGGAGTTCAAACCTAGCACGGAAGCACGAGCACGTGTTTGGGAATTAGTGGGGCGAGAAAAAGAGGGCAACCTTACTGAGGCAGAAAAAAGCGAGCTAGATCACTACGCTCAGCTGGAACATCTCATGCGGCTGATTAAAGCACGTGCCCGCAAGCATCTCCAGCAAACCTCATGAGTACCACTTACATCCCTCTTCCTCTGCGACGAGAAGTACGGGAGCGTGCGAGGAATCGTTGTGAGTACTGTGGCATCCACGAGGACGATACTCAGTTCGGTTGTGAAGTCGATCATATCTTGAGTGAGAAACACGGAGGTCTGACGACATCAGAAAACCTGGCTCTCGCATGCTTTTTCTGTAACCGAAATAAAGGCAGTGATATTGGCTCCATCCGCGACTCAGATGATCCTACGCTGATCCGGTTCTTCAATCCACGCATGGATCTCTGGGAAATACACTTTGAGCAAGACAGTCAAGCTCATATCGTCGGCAAGACCGATGTCGGACGAGTGACCGTACGCATCTTTGGCTTCAACGCAGAAAACCGAATATTGGAAAGACAAGCGCTACGCTAGGATACATATCCCATGCCCTACATCAAACCACTCGCTCTGCTCAGCCTCCTTGCCCTTGCGACCTTGCCGCTGTATGCCCAAGTCACGCCTCCCTGGCGCTCGCTCTTCGATGGCAAGACACTCACAAACTGGAAGAGCACTTCGTTTGGTGATGAGGGTAGGGTGGAAGTCAAAGAGCGCATGATCGTGCTGGCAAAAGGCGACGAAATGACGGGAGTCACTTGGACCGGCGATCTAGCAACGCTTCCCAAGCTCAACTACGAGATTTCCCTTCAAGCCCAGCGCATCGAGGGCAACGATTTTTTCTGCGGCCTCACGTTCCCGGTGGGCAACGATCCTTGTAGCTTTATCGTCGGCGGCTGGAACGGCGGGGTTATTGGTCTCTCCAGCCTCGACGGCAAGGACGCGGCCCGCAACGAGACGGCGCGCTTTATGGAGTTCACCAACAAGCGCTGGTACAAGATCCGCGTCCGGGTGAGCGAGCGCGGCATCACCGCCTGGATTGATGATAAGCAAGTCGTAGGCGTAGACACGAAGGGCCGCCGCATCTCCATCCGCTCCGAAGTGGAAGCGTCGCGTCCGCTGGGAATTTCCTGCTACAACTCGGTCGCCGGCATCAAGGACATCCAGATCCGCAACCTCACCCCCGACGAAGCCAAAGCCTCCATCAACCCGCCGCCTGTGCCTAAACCGAAGTAGTCTCGTAGCATGATGTGTGTAGGAACCAATGAAACCGAACTCATCGCGATCATGCGCGAAGTTGTCAGCTTGATCGGCGAAGGTCGAGTTGAGGAAGCAGTGGACTGTCTATTCGTCGTGGACAAAGAGAAAGTCTGCTCGCTGATTCGCCTAGGTGTCGCAACAAGTGGCATGTATGATCCTGAGTTTACAAAAGATTCTGGATGGAGTTTATGGCCTTACTTGCGACCAATCACAAAGCAAACGGAAAGAATCTTCTCTCAAGCCACTGAGGTAATTCTTGACAATGATCTTACAGAGGTAGATATCAAGCCATGTGGTGTTTCGGGTATCTCCAACCCGAGCTTCGAAGATTGTCTCTACGCAGGATTTGCGAACACCTACCTTATGACGGATGCGGATCCCGGCCTCACTATAGAGTTTTGGATTCGTAAAGTTCCAGAGGGTTTAGCGCTGGAGTTCGACATCGTCACCCTGTAGCCCACACGAAAATAGCCAGGATGGAAATCATCCGGTCTATGGGGCGAGCAAGTCGCCGCCTCGCTACGCTCGGAATAAACGTGTACCGACGAGGCACGAGGAGGCGGCCGAAGGCCCCATAGCGGGACGTTTACCGTCCACGCGAACGCGCCCCATAGCCACAGACGTTCACCGTCCGTGGCTATCAAATGTATTTAAACGTCTGTAAACCGCCCCATGCCACGCAGTCGCTTGGCGCGGCGGGTGAGGAGTTCGTCGGTGGTGAGCGGGGTAAGCTCGGCGAGGGCGGTGGTGATGGCCTCACGGAGGGCCTCAGCGGTGGCGGCGGGGTCGCGGTGAGCGCCCCCGAGCGGCTCCTTAATCACGCCGTCAATCAGGCCCAGAGCGAGCGCGTCGTGCGCCGTGACTTTCATCCAGCGGGCTGCCTCTGAGCCCTTGGTGGCGTCTCTTGCGATAA
>JANNDD010000954.1:0-1008 GCA_031387365.1 Armatimonas sp.
CCAAGTGCCACACCCACAAGTACGACCCGATCAGCCAGAGCGACTACTACAAGTTCTACGCCCTCTTCAACCAGACCGAGGACGCCGATCGCTACGACGACGCACCGACGAAAGCCATTGCCACGGAGAAGCAGAGCCAGCGCCTCGCCGCACTCACCGTGCGCCTGAAGGAAATCCGCACGGACGCCGCCAAGCCCACCCCCGAACGCACGGCGTGGGAAGCGACTCTCGCGACACAAAACCTCTGGAGTACACTGCCGCTACAAAATGCATCGGCAGCCAGTGGGGCAAAATTAGTCAGCCGTACAGACGGAGCGCTGATCGTCTCAGGAGCACGGGCGGAAAAAGAAGCCTATACCCTCTCGGTTATCGTGCCTGCAGGCGCACTGACGTCTCTGCGCCTGGAGGTACTGAAAGACCCATCGCTGCCAAAAGGCGGGCCGGGCCGCGATAAAAATGACCAGAATGCCGTGATCTCCGAGCTGACGGTACGCTATAAAGGCAAGCAAATCCCCCTACAAACTGCCCGCGCGGACTTCGAACAAGCCGGATGGCCGGTCGCCAATGCGGTTGATGGCAAAGAGGAAACCGGCTGGGCCTGGTCCCCGAAGAATACGGAGCCACATGTGGCGATTTTCGATTTCGCCCAGCCGCTCATCACTGAAGGCGGGCCTCTGGAGATTCGCCTCACGCAAAACTATGCCAATCTCTCTGTCGGCTGCTTCCGGCTCTCGGTGAGCACGGCGGATCGAGCGTTACTCACTCCAAGCGTTTTACAAAATGCCATAGAGAGTGATGAAGCCTATCTCAAGCGGACCAACCCAGCACGCTTTGCCGAGCTGGAGAGCCTCCAAACGGAAGAGGCAGCCCTAAAGCGCTCTATCCCACAGACTCCGATCTTCCGCGAGCTGCCTGAAGAGCGCCAGCGCATCACACGCGTCCATAATCGGGGGAACTTTCTCGACCAAGGCGAGACCGTGCAGCCCGCCATGCTGGCCGCATTTACGG
>JANNDD010000965.1:0-6224 GCA_031387365.1 Armatimonas sp.
TCCCCACGGGAGGGCGATCACGACGGCACGGTCGCACCGACGGCTGCCTTGGCCGGGATTCTCTTCGTCCCGGAGCAAACAAGCAAAGCCATCACTTCGCTTCAGCGGCGCTTCGGAGATAAAATTACCGGACGCTACGGCCTCGCCAACGCCCTCAACGCCGACAAGAGCTGGTTCGACACCGATGTGATCGGCATTGATCTGGGAATGGCACTGCTTGCCTGGGAGAACTCCAAAACCGGTCTGCTCTGGAAGCTAGTTGGGGAGCATCCTTTTCTGCGGCGTGGGCTAGACGTGGCGGGCTTTACCGCGGCACGTCCGCGCCAAGTGTCGTAACGGACTGCTCACGTCGCTTTCCCCCAAGTAGTGCCGGATCAAAGGGGAGACTGGACAGGTTTGCTTTTGCCGCCCGTACGTGCGCCACGGCCTCATCGAGGCGAGCGGTCGGTAGCTCACCCGAGCGGGCGGCGGCAAGGAGTGTCTCGTAGGTTTCTTGTTGTCGCTCCAGCGTGTGGCAGACTAGCACCATATCGGCTCCGGCCTTGATCGCGGCTAGTGCGGCCAGCGCCGTTCCCCAGCGCTCAGCGACAGCTTTCATCTCCAGGCAGTCGGTGACAATCAGGCCCGCAAAACCCAGCGTCTGGCGGAGTAGGCCCGTGAGAATAGCGTGGCTCATGGTCGCGGGCACTTCGGTGTCTAGCGCGGGGAACAAGATATGCGCCGTCATCACCACGGGCACTCCGGCAGTGATCCCCGCCTGGAAGGGCAGCAGCTCGCGGGTTTGCATCGTTTCGAGCGTGTGTGGCAGGACAGGCAGGGCAAGATGTGAATCCGTGGCAGTGTCGCCATGACCTGGGAAGTGTTTCAAGCAGGCCAGCATACCCGCGGCACCGTAGCCACGCACCTGTGCCTCAACAAACGGGACAACTTCCCTAACTGTCGCCCCAAAGCTCCGATCCCCAATCACGGGGTTAGCGGGGTTAGAGTTAATATCCGCCACGGGAGCAAAATTGGTATTCACGCCCACGCAGCATAGCTCCCTCGCGGTTTGGTAGGCGGCCTGATACGCCTCCTCAGGTGTCGTGAGTGCAGCGGCGGCTGGCATCCGAGTAAAGGGCACTGTGCCAAAGCGAGCCACACGGCCACCTTCCTGATCCGTTGCGATCAGCAAGGGAGTGCGCGCGAGGCTCTGAAGCTCATCTAGCATGGTGCGAACGGCAACGGCATCAATATCAGGCACGGGCTTCTGGCTTGTATCGTGGAGGTTGCGCCCCATCACAATCATACCGCCGGCGTGTAGCTCCCGGACACAGAAACGTGCCTGGTCGTCAAGTGCCGTGCGCCCGTGCCAACCAAAACAACAAAGCTGCCCGACTTTTTCTTCGAGTGTCATCTGCCCAGCTCGCTGGAGCGCTCGGTGGCGGCGCGAACGGCTTCCATGACAATTCCCCGAAAGGCTGCCCTCTCCAGCACTGCGATTCCCGCCATCGTCGTACCCGCGGGGGTCGTCACAGCATCTTTAAGTTCCATGGGATGCTGGCCGGTTTCAAGCGCCATACGCCCCGCGCCGATCAGTGTTTGTGCTGCGAGCTGACGGGCAGCCGGTCGTGATAAGCCCATCAGTACCCCTCCGTCGGTGAGGGCTTCCAGAAAAAGATAGACAAAGGCAACCCCGGAGGCGGCGACGCCAACCACAGCATCCATCTGACTCTCCGCGACTTCCAGGCAGAGCCCCAGTGCCAAGAAGAGCCGCGCGACGGTGGCGGTCTGCTCCTCCGTGGCGAACTTCCCCCGACAGAGAGCCGATGCCGATGCGCCGATCTGAGCCGGTGTATTAGGAAGTACCCGTAGAACCGCCTGACCATCGGGCAAAACCGCTTCCAGCGCACTCGTGGGGACACCTGCCGCCACCGAGACGACCAGGCAGCCTGGTGAGAGTGCCTCACGGATCTCCGTGAGCACGGAGACAAGCTGATAGGGCTTGACGGCCAGCAGGAGCACCTCCGCTCCTGCCACCGTCTCCGCGTTGGAGCCCGCCACACAAGCGCCCAGCTCAGCGGCGAGAACGCGCCCCGAAGCCCGATTCGGCAGGGTCAGCTCCGCAGGAACAACAAGCCCGGCACGCACCCAGCCCCGCAGAATCGCTCCGCCCAGCTTTCCCGTTCCAATAACGGCGAGTTTCATCTACAGCCGGTCAAAGAATGGCTTGGGAGTCTCCCCGGGCTTGTCGGCATGGATCATGACATTGGCGGGCGTGAAGAGATACGCTCCCTCTGCAATCTTCTCGACGTACCCATCAAGTGCGTAAGTAACGCCATTGAGGAAGTCAATCAGACGCTCGGCAACCTCAGGCGGGGTCTTCTCCAAATTGAGGATCTGAGGCTCCCCTTGCTTGAGACGATCCGCCGCTTTCTGGACATCGGCGAACGAGCCCGCGGGCATAATAGTAATGGAACCATCACGCACCGTGGAAAGGCGATAAGTGGTATTACGAGTGGTCATGGCCGCTGGCATTGTGGTAGTCGTTGCTGTCGCTGTTGCAGAAGTACCCAAGCGCACTGCCTGGCTAGCACGCGGCGTAATCGGCTCAGGATCCTCAAACCCTTCATCATCTTCCACTTCCGTGTGGGGGGGACGCAGGCCAAAGAGACTGCGTAGCCGCTCTTTAAACCCACCCCCGGCAGGCTCATCCTGCTCCTCGTCACGCTCGTAGGCGTTGTTATACATTGATCCTCGCTCCTGACTCCAAAAAATAATGACACTGTTACACTACTGACGGACGCTGACCAAAGAGAGCTGTCCCGATCCGCACCAGGGTGGCTCCTTCGGCAATTGCCGCCTCAAAATCGCCCGACATTCCCATCGAGAGTACTTGCCTCTGTGCATCAGGCAACCCCTCGAAGAGCTGTCGCAAGCGGGCAAAATGGGGTCGTGTCGCCTCCGCGTCCGCACAGAGAGGCGCCATTCCCATAAACCCACAAAGTCGCAGGTTCGGTAGTGCCGAAACCTGCTCACACAGCGCCAGTGCCTCCGCTTCAGCAACCCCTGCACGGTTCGCACTTCCCGCAAGGTTTACCTCCACAAGCACCGACAGCTCTTTCTCCCGCTCGACTGCAGCCCGCGAGAGTGCCTGGGCCAGCGAGAGACGATCCACGGTCTGTACCATCTCGAAGAGTGAGACGGCAAGCCGTGCCTTATTTGATTGCAAGCTTCCAATCAAGTGCCAACGAAGCTCGGACAGATCGCTCAACTGCGCACATTTATCACGCGCCTCTTGAACGTAGTTCTCCCCGAACTCACGCACCCCTGCTGCCCATGCCGCACGCACGGACTCCGCCGAGTGACGCTTGCTGACTCCTACCAGTGTGATCTCGTCGGGCGAGCGCCCCGCACGGGCTGCCGCCGCAATGATTCTTTCACGTATCTCTAAAACACGCTCAGTGATTTCAGCCTACACTCTCTTATGCGGGGCATTATAACGCAATGTGTTTATAAGTGTCAATGGCGATTGAACCTAAACAGCAAAAATAGTAGCAAGGAACTATTGTTTGATAAAAAAGATGCGGTATCATGCCTCAGATGCAACGTAAAACCTCTCCTACTGCGGCACCTAAGCTCACCGCGGAGCAAGTTCTCGATGGGTTTGTCAAGAACACGGGAGGCCCCGCCTACAACAAGCTCACCAGCTCTGTCGCGGTTGGCACCGTGCAACTTACCGGACAGCAGCTCGGCACCGTCGAAATAAAGAGCAAAGCGCCCCAGAAATTTCTTCTGCGCATGGTTCTCCCTAAGCTTGGGGAGGTCGCCACGGGCTACGACGGCAAAGAGGGCTGGGCACGCGATCCAAACCTAGGCCTACGGCTCTTACAGGGGGAGGAGCTCGCTCAGCTCCGGCTACAAGCGCTCCAGAGTAGCGCACCGCAGAGCTGGCGTAGCTACTTTAAAAAAGTGGAGAACCTAGGACTGAGCAAGGCAGGCTCGGCCAGCTTCTACAAGCTACGTCTCTGGCCCAAAGACGGCAGCGCAGCCATCATTCAGTACCATCATGCCACGACGCTCCTCCTGGCACGTATAGACCAGGTTCAGGCAACTCCTCAGGGCAAGATCAGCACGCTCACGTACTTCAATGACTGGCGGCTCACCGATGGCATCAAGACGGCATTCCAGATGCGTCAGAAGAGTGCGAACCTGGAGCTCGTGCTAACACTCACTCAGGTGCAAAACAACCTCCCACTTATTGACACCGACTTCGAGCGCCCCGCAGAAGCGCCCAATAAGCCGGCAAAAGTGCGCTAACCGCCCCGGAGTAGCGCTTTTCCGGGCAATGCTCCCGTGTGCGCTCCGTTCCGAAGCACGGCCTTGCCATTAACAAAAACCCACTCGATGCCCACAGAGAGCTGGTGTGGGTCGGTAAAAGTCGCGCGATCCGAGACAGTCGCGGGATCAAGAATGACTAAGTCGGCGAAGAAGTTTTCGCGTATCTGGCCGCGATCACGAAGGCGCAGGCGCTCGGCGACGGCGCTAGTCATCTTGCGAATAGCGTCTTCCCAGGTGAGAATGCACTCGTCGCGGACGTACTTGCCCAGCACGCGCGTGTAGGTTCCGTAGGCGCGGGGATGCACCGGGGTGGTCTGAGTCGTGGGGTCGAGCCCACCCGCATCGGTGCTGATTTTTATCCAGGGCTGCTGGAGCTGAAGCCGCAGATTCTCCTCGCACATCGAGAAGAACACGGTGCCGATGCGCTGGTTCTCCGAGAGAAGTAGATCTATGGCAGCATTTGCCCAGTCGCAGCCAAGCTGCTCCGCGATCTGCGTGAGGCGCAGCCCGATAAAGCGCCTGTTTTCGTCCTGCAAGAACCCAAGCGGCATAACATGGCCGCCCCGGTCGCTGCTAGCAAAGTCGCCGGTTGCGGCTTGGGGTGCACTCATCTCCGCGTGGATGCGGCGGCGCGTGGCGGGATCGGCAAGGTTTTCGTAGAGCCGCCCGCCCTCGTGCGCCCAGGTAGGGATCAGCACTGAGAGCCCCGTGCCACTGGCGACATACGGATACATGTCCGCCGTGATATCTATTCCCTGCCCTCGAAGCTCACCGATGCGTTCAATAGCGCGGGGCATCTTGTCCCAGTTGCGCTCGCCCGATGCTTTTAAGTGGTAGATCTCGACGGGGCAGCCCGAGAGCTCGGAGAGCTGCGCGGTGGCCTCAATACTCTCCAGCAGGCCGTCGCCCTCGGAGCGCAGATGGACGATATAGAGCCCTCCGTAGCGCCCGACCACTTTGGCGCACTCGGTAAGCTGATGGTCGGTGGAGTAGGAATCGGGCGGATAGATCAGCGCGGGTGCGATCCCAAATGCCCCCTCTTCCATCGCCTCCGCCGTGACGCGGCGCATCTGCTCTAGCTGATCATCGGTAGGCGCGGCGGCATCCCAGCCACAAGCCCACTCCCGAACGCTGCCCCCCCCACAAAGCTACCCACATTCACGGAGACGCCACGGCTCTCGTAGTGCTTCAGCCAGTCTGAAAAGTGCCGCCAAGTCTGGGTGTCGCTCTGCCGCTCGGTTCGCCTACCCCCAAACGGTGCTGGAGTCCAGAGCTCGCCTAGAATCTCCGTCGTGACCCCTTGGGTAACTTTCGAGAGCCCTCGCCCATCCGTCAGATAGGGATGGAGGGAGTGACTCTGGATATCAATGAAGCCCGGGCAGAGAACCTTGCCTGGGGCACAGAGAACCTGAGTGGCATTCTCCCGAGGAAAGTGCCCCGGTGCCGTCACGGCGACGATACGCTCCCCCGTGACGGCGACATCGGCGTAAAAAAAGGGATTGCCCGTGCCATCCATGACACGGGCATCCGTTATAAGGTAGTCAGCAATCATATGAATACACTATTTCTTGGTCAAGATGATCATCGATATAAGTTTTAATTGAGTAATCCTTGTAATTTATATAAGTAAATCCTTATTTTCCGAAGGTCATCCTTTATACTTTGAAATCAGTAATATGAAAAGAATTTTTCAAACTATCATCAAAAAAATCCTTTAAGACACGATGCCATCTTGGTGGGTCAGACCATATACGCATCATTGAAACAATGCCAAAACTATTAGTAGTATTATTTTTAATATATCTATAATTATAATATGGAGCTAACAGTGTATAACCTGAATCAATATCGCTTCCTTTATGTAAAACTACACATAGACTAGCAGACCGAACTAGCATATCTCTTTC
>JANNDD010000996.1:0-5443 GCA_031387365.1 Armatimonas sp.
GACCGAAGGCGACGATGATGCGGACCGGCTTGCTCGGAAAGGTCTGGGCCGGGGCCGTGAGAGCGTGCATGAGCAGGGCTAGACCGGCGACACTCGAGAATGGGCGGATGAGGAGAATCATGAACTGCTCCTGTTCCCAGGGGGCGCTTGAAGAGAGTGCGCGCCGCCGTGCCCATACCGCCATCGGAGTGGAAGCTGCCGTTAACATGGTAGACCACGTGGCCTTTATCCAGTGCCCGAACAATTGTCTCCGCCATCGTGTCATCACGCAGGCACTGCGCCTCGTAGATTCCCCGGAGCCGAGATGCATCCATCGTGGGACCGTGGCTGGCTCCCATTCCCGTCATAGTGGCAAAGAACTTCTTCTGGTAGGTGTCGCCCATCGGGGCCGTGATTGCAGCGGCGATCAGTGGTTTCTCCGCAGGCGTAAGGCTCTCTAGCCCCGCGAGGCCTTTCTGCCCGACCAGTCGGACGAACTTCGCGGGCGCATTGGAACCAAACACGGCGAGCTTATTGACCTTGGCGTACTCCACCATCGCTCGGTAGTCCGTCGGGTAGGTCTTCCAGAGCGTGACGGCTTTTGCGAACGCCGCTTCGTCAATCTTGCCCGTGAGGTAGTCATCAAGGCCGGGCTGCCCGTCGCGCTCGATCATCTCCATCGCCAGTGCTAGCTTCGGCCCGACTCTCTTATGAACCTCAGCAAAGAGCCTTGCTTCCAGCGTATGCGTCTCGGGATCGTCGTGCTGCTCGCCCACAAAGATCGCACTGGCCTGAGCCAATCGCCCTGCGAGGTCTCTCCAGCGCAAGCCCCGCCCCGTCGCCGCCTCGACTACCCGCCAGTTTTCTGTCTCATCACGTCTCATGGCCGGATGATACCTGAAAGCACTGTCTGGAAGCGCTCCCCCCAGCTCCAGCCCTCGAAGCCCGTGAGTGGTAGCACGGAAATAGAGGCTCCGGGTTCACAAAGCCCCTCAAGCTCGGCAGCGATAACCTGCGCGTGCTCGGTAAAACGTGGATAGGCGGCGGCGGCGAAGCTTTCGTCGCCAAGGGTTGCCATTAGGTCGGCGTGGCCGATGGAGAGCTGGACATGGGCGGCTTTGACGCCCATTTCTTTCCACTGGGGAATCTGGACGTAGCGCACGGCAGCAATCGTGGCATCGGGGCGGGCAAGTGGGATTATCCGTAGGCCGGGACGGGGCTCGGGAGTGTGGTGCGTGTCTCCCAGAGTGATTAAATAGCGTGGGGCATCGGCCCCAAAGATCGGTAGGCTCAGTCGCACGCGAGAGTGTCTCCCACGGCGACGCCCTCCAGCCCTCCAGCAACAAGCTCCCAGACTACCGTGGCTCCAGGCACGCGCGGTGCAATTCGAAACGGGGGGAGAGTGAGCACACAAAGTACGGTGCCGTGGCTATCACAGTAGGCGATGGTGAGCACGAAACGCATTCCTATCGTGTGCAGACGCTCGCCTTCAGTCAGGGGAATTCCCAGAGCAACCGTGGGGTCGGGCGGTCGGACGAGCCAGCCACGCCCACGTGCCCAGAAGCTTCCCAGCCAGCGAGCCTCAGGAGCGAGCACCCGCCCGCTCTCACAGCAAATAAGCCTCACAGCAGACGTGCTTGTTGCTTGGCGGCGCGCTTGTCCAGAAACGTCATGACATCGGAGAGCTTGAAGCGCCGCTGCTGCCCTAGTGTTCTATGGTGTGTCAGGTTCCCCCGGTTGGCATAGCGCCGCACGGTCGCGGGACAGACATCCAGCAGCTTGGCCGTCTCCTCCAGTGTCAGAATCGGGTCGAGCAGGCGAATAATAAGCTGCTCACGCGTCTCCTCAAAGGTTCGCGACGGCGGAACGGCCTCGGGAGCCATCGAAGCGAGGATCTGGACATGGCGCGGCAGCCCTTCCCAGAGATCCGCTCCCTCCGCATCGGTCGTCGGATGCTGCGGTGGCAGAAGTGGAATGAGAAGCTGCTCCGTCGCCTGCTTCGGGTTTGGAATCTTAAAGGTCGGCCGCACCATCACCCGTGGAACCGTAGGCTCTTTCCCCGAGAGGAGATCCAGAGGCAACGTGGTCTGCGCGGTCTCGGCAGCAAAGGACTCCACAGTCAGCAAGAACGAATCGGGTGCATCGAGCGGGACCGCAATCGTGATTCCACCACGCACGACATAGCGGACATTTTCTATCGTACCAGGTTCGGGAACGGGGGGGCGCTCAGGAGAGGCAGGCTCGTCGGCTTCCTTCTCCTTGCGCTCAATGTAGCGGTAAAACTCGTCAAGGCCAGGCATGTGTGTCTCGCATTATACCGTAAGCATTGCATCACCAAAACTTAAAAATCGGTAGTCTTTTCCAAGCGCTTCTTCATACGCACTTCGCATACTGGCATAGCCCATAAACGCCGCCACAAGTAAGAGCAACGACGAGCGCGGCTGGTGAAAATTGGTGATGAGACCGTCAACAGCACGAAACGTGTCGCCTGGCGTGATGAAGATCCCCGTCTCCCCTTCCACTGCCACCACCCGCTCCCCACTCCCTCTCCCTTGTTCGCCCGCCAGCCGCCCCGCCGACTCCAGCGCCCGGAGCGCCGTGGTGCCCACCGCGATCACACGCCCCCTACACTGATTTACCGCCGCTGCTGTCTCTTCTGGGACGGCATAGGTCTCGGTGTGCATGACATGCTCGGCGATATTCTCGGTCTTAATGGGACGAAATGTCCCAATCCCCACATCCAGCCGCAGCCGTGCGAGCTCGATACCCTGTGCCTGAAGTTTTTCTAAAAGCTCGGGCGTGAAGTGTAGCCCCGCCGTGGGAGCCGCCGCCGAGCCGGGCGTTTTCGCATAGACTGTCTGGTAGCGCTCTTTGTTTATCAGTGGTGCCGTGATATAGGGCGGCAGTGGCACGCGCCCAATGGTAGCGAGTTTCTCTAGGACATCCTCGCCGACAAAACGCAGCAGTCGCCCGCCCGAGTCTGTCGTGGCGAGGGCCTCCGCCTCTAGGTCAACCTCAGGGAACTGCACACGCTGCCCAGGCAGTAGCCTCTTGCCAGGCCGCACCAGCGCCTCAAAAACAGAGTCGCCGTGCTCAATGGCGGGACGAAGTAAAAAAACTTCGAGCTGTCCGCCCGTGCCAGGCCGCTCGCCAAAGAGCCGTAGCGCTGAGACGCGTGTCTCGTTGAGCACCAATAGATCGCCAGCACGAAGCAGCTCCGGCAGCTCGCGAAATACCCGGTGCTCCCAAGCGCCACTTGCCCGATCCACACAAAGGAGCCGCGAGGAATCTCGCGGCTCCAGCGGGGTCTGCGCAATGCGCTCCTCAGGCAGGTTGTAGTCAAAGTCAGAGAGGCGCACGAAGCTAGAGAAGCTCCTCCGGCTTGAACCAGAGTGCTATCTCATCAGCGGCGGTCTCGGGGGCATCGGAGCCATGAATCAAATTCAGCATCATGTCCGACGTATAATCACCACGGATCGTACCCGATGTCGCATTGATGGGCTTGGTGGCACCGATCATATTGCGGCAGAGCTGGATCGCATCGGAGCCTTCCCAGACCATCGCGACCACCGGGCCACTGGTAACAAAATCAACTAGCTCGCCAAAGAAAGGACGCGCGGCATGAACCGCGTAGTGCGCCTCCGCGGTGGCGCGGCTCGGGACAAGCTGCTTAAGCCCGACAAGCTTCAGACCACGGTTCTCAAAGCGGCCAATGATCTCTCCGACCAGACGGCGCTGGACACCATCGGGCTTGACCATGATATAGGTTCGTTCCATCGTGTTTTATGTATCCTGACACAAAGTTTGGGCGCACCACGGTTCGCGGCACGCCCACCAAGGAGACATTCTACCGCAACGGGTTCTGAGATTCCAGCTTGCGGAGGGCCTCTAGCTGCTTGATGCGCGCTTTATCACCCGACTTGCGCAGGCGCATCTCCAACACAACCGACTTAGCAATGCGCACAAACCGAAACCAGCGGGCATCCTCAATGTCTTTGGCATAGCCGCCCTTGCTCGCTCCTTCCACCGCAAGCCGAACCTGCGACAGCTCGGCGAGCTGGGTGGGGCGCTCCTCAAGGTAGGTATTGGCCTGAGCCACGGCCTCTTTCCACTCCTCAGAGGTAGCACGACGATTACCTAGGCTCGGGAAGCGCTGGTTGAGATCCTGACGGGCGGCGGCATAGCGCCTCTGGACATCGGGCTCCAGACGAATCCCACCCGAGCTGCTAGGTTTCAGGTCCCGCGCGACGAGCTTTCGGAAGCGCTCGTAGGCGACTTTCACTCGGTCTTCCCCCTGAGCCATCGGTCCGAGTTTCTCACTCAGGCCCTCCAGCGCCGCGCGCTGTGCAGGAGTTGCGGCTTTCTTGAGCTCGTCCCAGGAAATCGCCGTGATCTCCTCGTCGGTCTCGATTGGCACGAAGCGCCGTAGAAAGACATCACTGGTCACGACGGGCACATCAATGGACTCCTCATTGATCTGGGTCCAGGCAAAAGCCTCGTCCATCCCGACCTTGCCGTCTTTGTTGTAGTCCGGCTGAACCGACTTGCGACCCAGGCGATCTTTTCCGGTGAGTGCGGCGAAGAAGTAGCTCGTAAAATCGTGGTACTCCTCCTCTTCGACCTCGGGGGTGCAGCCCGCTGCCTCACGCTCTTTCACCGTGGCAAAAAAACCACAGACAGGATGGTTTGTCAGCTCCCCCTCGGGCAGGCCACCGGCAAAGAGCAGGTTCCCAAATGCGCCAGAGAAACACTGCACCATGACGACCGTCACCGGGCGTTTTTCGGGGAGTTTCTCCAGGTGCGCGGCCAGTGCCGTGGTGGTGAGAGCACTGTTGCCCCAGAGATCGTAGCGGTTGTTGTCGTAGGACTGCCGCCCCGGCGAGCCGTGCCCAGTGAAGTAGAGCATCAGGGGCGCTTTATCCCCCTCACCCGCTAGTTTCTCAAAGATACCCGTGACGGTATCCGGCGTACTTGCTCCATCGCGGCGGGGCACATCACTCTTGCGGTACTGCAAAAACGGGGCACCTTTTGCCGGGCGCGGCCCATCGCCAAAGAGCGTCCGAAGAGACTTCTGCGCCTCGGTCTTGGTAGCGAGAAACTGCACCGTGGGTGTGTCGGTCTGGCCATCGGCAAAGAGAATCGTGGAGCTTACCTGCGTCGGTAAGAGCCCGTAGACATAGCGTACATTACTCTCAATGGCCACTTGGTTGTACTCAGGCGACGGCCCGCCGCCAAAGATCACGCAGCGCAGCGGCGCGGGTGCCAGAAGAAACGAAGCGAGAAAAATCGGTGCAGCCATTACGCATTTTACCGCGTTTTAGAGAGACGGCATTTTACCGCCGGGCAGCACAAATTTAATGCCCAGCGTCCGTAGATAGGTTTGCAACCCCGCGTCCTGCATCGGGATGAGATGCGCCTCGCGGCCCGACTCGTTAAAGTGTGCATGCCAGTAGCCCGGTGGGGT
>JANNDD010000060.1:0-8059 GCA_031387365.1 Armatimonas sp.
ACGTTGCGCGCCGCACACGCCCCGCCCTGCACCGCGCCTTGAGCGACACCGGGAACAAGTTTCTCGGGGACGGGCTCACCGTTGGAGTCTCGGAGGGCGGCTTGGGCCATGTCGCCGATCACAAAAACCTCGTGGTGACCGGGGATGGAGAGATCCCGCTCCACGATCACCCGCCCCGCTCGGTCAGTGGCAACTCCCAGGCTTCCTCCAACCGGTGCGGCCTTGTTGCCCGCCGCCCAGAACACGGTGCGGGCCGCGATCTCCTCGCCCGACGAGAGCGACACCCCATCGGCCCGGATATCGGTCACTTTGACGCCGTTCTTGACCTCGACTCCCAGGCGCTTCAGGTCTTCCTGGGCACGTTTGGCCAGTACGCCGGGGAAAGTATTGAGAATGCAGGGGCTGTTTTCGATCAACAGAATGCGTGTTTTGGTGAGATCCACGCGGCGAAAGTCGGGGCGCAGGGCTTTCTTGGCGAGCTCCGGTAGCACTCCCGCCAGCTCACAACCCGTGGGGCCGCCACCGACGATCACAAATGTCAGCCAGGCTTGCTGCAGCGCGGGATCGTCGCACATCTCGGCTTCCTCGAAGGCGACCAAAAATCGGCGGCGCATCTCCAGCGCATCGCCTAGGGTTTTTAGCCCGGGCGCGAGCGGCTCCCAGTCATCGCGGCCAAAGTAGCTATGACGCGCCCCGCAAGCAAGAATCAGATAATCGTAGGGAATTGCTTTACCATCGGCGGTGGCAACGGTCTTCGCCGCAACATCCACGCCCGTCACTTCCGTCATCCACACGGTCGCGTTTTTCTGCTTGCGCAAGATGGAGCGGATCGGGTAGGTGATCTCCGTGGGGGCCAGCGCCGCGGTCGCCACTTGGTAGAGCAATGGCTGGAAGACATGGTGGTTGGTCTTATCGAGCACCAAGACATCCACGTGCGCATTTTTCAGCCCCTGCGCCGCCGCGATGCCCCCGAATCCGCCACCCACAATAACCACTCTCGGTCTTGATTCTGTGCTCATAGTGCGAGTGTACCCTCCTTCGGCAGGCCAATCAGATACGTAATCGGGAGCGGGGAGCGGGCGACGGGCTCGCTCCCAATCTCCCAGGTATAGCTCTCGTCGAGCCCAACGACAAGCTCGCGTAGCTCGTCGGGTGTGTAGGTGCGCAGGCAGGAGACAACTCCATCGAAGAGGATGGCCAGTGGCAGTACAGGGAGCACGTAAGTCCAGAAGAGGCGCGAGAGCCGCACGGGGCGAATTTGTGGCGTGAACAACCAAACGGCAATCGGGACAAAGAGCATCCCGAAAACGCCCCAGAAGGTTCGTGCCGTCGCCTCAAAGACCGCGATTCCCTGGCGTTTCGCAACGGCATCGGCAAGAATGGCGCGAGCCTGCTCAGGCCGGAAGTGGTGAAAGCTGGCAAAGAGTGTTCGAAAGCCTAAGAGAGTGGCTGGGACAGCCGTAGCATCGACAGGCTCCGGGTGATAGGGAAGTGTCGTGTGCGCAGGGTTTGGGTAGAAATCGGTGAGAAGCACAGCGGGTTTACGGTACTGCAACATGGGCAAGAGTATCGCCCACGGCCCGCCCGCCCCGGAGCAGAGATCCAGAACGTGGGTAGCCTGGCATGCCTCCAGCGCCGCTGCCAGCTTCGGAACAACGACCGCGTAGGGATTGGTTAGGCGCACGACCGTCTCCAGGTAGTCCGTCATGCCATCGCGAAAGACCTTCGGCCAGCCCGGCAGATCCTCCAGCTCGATAAAGTGAAATCGTCGCATTATAGTTGCACCAGATTTTGCAACCTAGAATATCCCGTCTAGCTCGGCTGCTGAGTACGCCATCACGGCCATGGCGGCGATGCATCTTTGGAGCGCTTTGGGATTGATTTTGTCAAACGTATCCGCCGGAGTATGGTGAATGTTCCAGTAGAGGCTCATGTCGTTGAGCAGGCCCATGGTCGGGCAGCCGGTGGCGGTGCCAATCGGGCCGACGTCCGCGCCGCCGCCGCCCTCTTTGAGCTCTAGCTCCAGCAGCTTGGTGATCTCTCGGGCGCGCTCCAGCCCGCCAGGCGTTTTTGTCGAGAGCCCGAAGCCGGTCGGGGTGTCCACGCCACCATCAGTCTCAATCGCGAGCACGTGCTTCTCGGACTTATGCGCCTCGGCGTAGGCTTGCCCACCGCGCGAGCCGTTTTCCTCGTTGGTGAACAGACAGACTCGCACGGTGCGCCGGGGCCGAAGATTGAGCTGCTTTAAAAGTCGCACGGCCTCCCAGCTTGCGATGCAGCCCCCGCCATCGTCGTTCGCCCCCTGCCCCACATCCCAGGAGTCTAAGTGACCGCCCACCAATACGATCTCGCCGGGCTTCTCACGCCCCCGCCACTCGCCGATCACATTGGCCGAGAGCACGTCTTTCTCAAAGTGCGCCTGCATTGTCAGCTCTACAACCGGTTTTTCCCCGCGTGCCTGCATCCGTGCAAGCTGGGTCGCGTCCTCAATCGTGATCGCTGCCGCTGGGATCTTGGCGATGCCCGCTGCGTAGTTCATCGCCCCCGTGTGCGGTGTTCGCAGGCTGGTCGGCCCCACGGAGCGCACGAGCACCGCCACTGCCCCCAGTTTTGCCGCCTCGCTCGCACCGGTTCCTCGGTAGCGCACCGTCGCGCCGTAGTTTGTAAACGGCACATTGAAGCAGACAATCTTCCCCTTCGCCTCACCTGCCCGCGCCGTAAGCTCCTCAAAGCTCTGCACTACAAGCACTTGCGCTTTCACCCGCCCACCCACACTGCCGCCCAGGCCCAGCATCACCAGCGCACGCTTCTCGGGAGAGATCAGCGTCGCGCTCTCTTTTCCGCGCACCCACTTGGGCACCAGCACGGGCTCAGCCCGCACCCCCTCCAGCCCATCCCGGCGCATCTCGCTCTCCGCCCACGCCACCGCTTTTTCCAGTCCACTGGAGCCAGAGAGCCGGTTGCCGATCCGATCGCAGAGATAGCCGAGGCGCTGGTAGCCAAAGTCCGAAGCGAGCGCGGCTAAGAGCAGCCGCTGGGTGTTGTCTTGTGGGGAGCTCATGCCCCAGAGTTACGGCATTGAGCCCTAAGATTCCTGCGGGTTGAACACCCTTAGTTTTCCCACGGGATACCGCCCTTGCCAGCCGCAAGGCCATACCCCCAACCGATACCAGCGAAAGAGCGTCTCGAAGAAGGCATTATCGCACCCTACTAGCGCACGCACCTCGATCAGAAGCTCCATATCGGAGGCAATATCCTCGGTTGCTTCAGAGAAGTACTCGGCCAGCCGCTCCTCGACCAGCGTCGATGCGGTTTTCTGTAGCTCATGAATACGAGGCTTGAGTTCCTTCAGATCCTCGCTCTCAAACGAGGCTTCGTAGACATTACTAATTTCCGTCTCACGAACATCTGCATTTGTCTCGACAACCACTTCCTCGAAATCCAACAAAGCACTCCCCACGAGGAGTGGACCGTTTTTCACAAACTCAAGGATCTCGTCAACGAGACTCCAATTTGTCATGAGTACCTCTCATTCAGGCTCAGTGCACGTCGCAAGGCTTGATCAACCGCGAGCTGCTCCTCTGCTGTAATTTGGCCTATTCGTTCCCCTAAGCGATCTTTGCTAATTGTCATGAGTTGTTCACATTTTGCATACGAGAGCTCACTCAAGCCATTCTGCTCCGTTGGTTCCAGGGCAACATGCAGAGGCACAGGGCGCCCTTTCGTGCTGACCGCAACCACAATCGTATTGGTGTAGCGTGGGTTGGTATTAGCACTATCGGTCTGAACAATCAGCGCGGGTCGGCGTCCCTGCTGCTCAGAACCACGCCCGGGTGACCAATCGATCCAAAACAAATCCCCACGCTTTGGCTCAGTGCTCGTCACGAGAGAGAACCTCCGCCTGTGCCTCTTCTGCAAACGCCACGGACATCTCCTCTTCGTCTTCGGCGATGAGGCTGAAGGCATCGTAGAGTTGCTTTTGCCCTTCCTCACGGACGAGGGAGACTAGGCGCTCTTGAATCAGTGCATTCATACTGACCCGGCGCTCCTGAGCAATCGCAGTACTTGCTTCGTAGAGCTCCACAGGTAGGCGAACTGTGAAGGACTGGGTATCATTTTTAGATATCATATTACTCACCAAAAAATGATACCATTACCTTAGCCATTTCGCTAGCGCTTCAGCTCTCGAATCACCCGGCCTTCGTCGGTGGGGCCGATCAGGCGGTTACCGAGGCCTTGGTAATCAAAGCGGAGCTTGAAGGGATCGAGGCCGACGCGGTCTAGGATCGTGGCTTGGAGATCGCGGATGGTCATTTTATTTTCTACCACTTTGTAGCCCAGCTCATCGGTCTGGCCGTAGCTACCGGGCTTGGTGCCGCCGCCCGCCATCCAGATCGTAAAGGCATTGGGATTATGGTCACGGCCTAGAAACTTGCTGCCACCGCGCGCCTCGTTCATCGGCGTGCGGCCAAACTCGCCGCCCCAGACCACGAGAACATCATCCAGCATCCCGCGCTGCTTGAGATCCTTGATCAGCGCGGCGCAGGCTTTGTCGGTCTCGCGGCACTTGCCAGGAAGGGCGGTCACTAAATCATCGCCTGCACCGGTGCCATGAATGTCCCAGCCCCAGTCGTAGAGCTGCACAAAGCGCACGCCCTTCTCCACAAGCCTTCGCGCTAAAAGACAGTTATTGGCAAAACTAGACTCGCCGGGCTTCGCGCCGTACAGATCAAGTGTGCTTTGCGACTCTTTCTTGATGTCCATTAGATCCGGCACGGAGAGCTGCATGCGATAGGCCAGCTCGTACTGCGAGATGCGTGTCATGGTCTCCGGGTCGCCCAGCGCGGCAGCTTCTTGCCGGTTGAGTTTCTCCAGCGCGTCTAAGCTACGCCGCCGCGTCTGGCGATCCATTCCCGGCGGGTCGGAGAGATACAAAATGGGGTCGCCCACGGAGCGGCACTGAACACCTTGATGGATGCTGGGCAGAAACCCACTGGACCAGAGGCTCTTGCCACCGGTTGGGTCGGTACCGCCAGAAAGTAAGACCACAAAGCCTGGCAGGTCTTTATTGGCTGTCCCAATCCCGTAGGTCATCCACGAGCCCAGCGCCGCGCCGCCGGGAAAGGCATTGCCCGTGTACAAAAACAGCTCGGCGGGCGCGTGATTGAACTGCTCGGTGGACATCGAGTGGATCACCGCCAGCTCATCGGCAATGCTCGCCGTGTGGGGGAGCAAGTCACACATCCACGCTCCGGTCTGGCCGTACTGCTTGAACTTATGCGGCGAGCCCAGCAGCTTGGGTTTACCCTTGATGAAGGCAAAGCGTTCGCCCTTGAGATAAGAATCCGGGCAGTCCTGAAGATTTAGCTCATTGAGCTTGGGCTTGTAGTCAAACAGATCCAGCGACGGCGGCGCACCGGACATGTGCAGGTAAATCACGGCTTTGGCTTTGGCGGCCCTCACCCCCTGGCCCCCTCTCCCAATAACGTGCCCTTCGGGTGGGAGAGGGGGGAGTGCCTGCGCTTCTAGTGCGCCCATTGCCAACGCGCCCAGCCCGAGGCCCGTCTTGCCAAAAAACGTCCGCCGCGACATCGCGCGGGCTTGCATGAGTTCAAGTTCAGTCATCATATTTCTCCCAAACCCTCCCTGCCCTGAGGGAGGGTGGCCGTAGTGAGGAACGAACGAAGGCCGGGTGGGTTCGCCTACCCTTTCGTCAGCACGCCGTCCAAATTCAACAAAACATTGGCGACCACCGTCCATGCCGCCAGCTCAGCATCCTCGGCTCCCGTGAGCTTTTTCGCTTCGATCAGATTATTAGCATAATGGGCCTTCTCACTCGCGAAGAGCGCGACCAGCGGTGGGATTTGCGCTTCGTTTGCAGGGCGACCAAGGGCGAGGCGTAGGCCGTGGCGGGCGCGTTCGGCGGGCGTGGTGCCTCCCTCGGTTTGCAGGCGCTTTGCCAAGCCGACGGCCATCTCTAAGTAGGCGGGGTCGTTTAGGGTGACGAGCGCTTGCAAAGGCGTGTTGGTCGGGATACGTCGAACCGTGCAAAACTCGCGGCTGGGGGCATCGAAGGTCTGCATGCTCGGGTACGGAACGGTGCGCCGCCAGAACGTATAGAGGCCGCGCCGGTAGCGATCCTCACCGGTGCTAGTGGGATAGCTCCGCTCGCCATTAAACGCGGCTTTCCAGAGACCATCGGGCTGAGGGGGATAGACACTGGGGCCACCGAGCTTAGGAGAGAGCAGGCCACTCACCAGCAACGCTTGGTCACGGATTCCCTCCGCATCCAGGCGGCGGCGTGGGTAGCGTGAGAGCAGTCGAACGCGTGGATCCCGTGCAAGACGCTCGGGCGTGACCTTGCTGCTCTGTCGGTAGGTGCGGCTCATCACAACGGTCTTGAGGAAACGCTTGACGTTCCAGTCTTTCTGGAAGTCTAGCGCAAGAGCATCGAGCAGCTCCGGGTGCGACGGCGTTGCCCCCTGCGTCCCGAAGTCCTCTTCCGTCTCTAGCAAGCCCACACCAAAGAGCTGTGCCCAGAAGCGATTGACTTGCACACGCGCCGTCAGGGGATTCGCGGGGGAGACAAGCCACTTGGCCAGCTCCAGGCGATTTGTCAAGGGCTTTTTCGTAAATGTCGCCGGGCCTGCGGGCGTCACGATCTCCTCGGGCGTGAGGAAGTTCGCCAGCGTGAGCGAGCGAGTGACGCGGCGCTTGGCCTCGGGGAGCTCGCGGAGCACCGGAAGCGCAATCGGCTTGAGTGCGGCCAGCGCGGCTTGCTTCTGCGCGATTTTCTGCGCCGTGGGTGAGTCGGTGAGGAGCGCGGTTTTGGCAGTGAGAATCTTCCCGGCAAGGCTCTGCTCGGCGACCACTTTCCGATTTTCGTCGTAGAGCGTGATGCGGACGCTGGCGAGCATGCCAGGGTGGGCATCGGTGCGCGGCCAAACAGCGATGCTCTGGAGCGGATAGGTCATCCCCAGGTCCACTTCCCACCAGGGATTGGCCTCCTGCTTGGTGTGTATCACCGTGTTGTCCGGGAACTTGCCGCTCGTGTTGCCATCAATGGCCCGCCCCGCCTCGCCCTCAAAATCCGTGCTAGACTGGCTCGCCTTGCCCTTGCGTGCGACATTCTCACTGCCACTGAGCGCCTGCACCTCAGCGAGCATCAGAAAGGCAGTGCCCGGGAGCGTGACGCGCACAAAACGGGCGCTTGGCGCTTTTCCCACCGGCTCTGCGGCGCGCTGCTTCTCCAGCTCCGTGAGCTCGCCCTCCAGCAAGAGCTTCTGCGCGCGTTGCGCCGCTGTCAGAACCGGCATTGTGGGCGACTCACCTGGCTGGTCGTTGTCCTCAGTCTGGTTGAAGATCGCCATGGTTCGGTAGAAGTCCGTCTTCGTAATCGGATCGAACTTATGCGTGTGGCACTGGGCGCACTGATAGGTCAGCCCCATCCAGGACTGCATCGTCACAATCGTCCGATCTTTAACGGCCGCAAGGCGAAACTCCTCATCGTCGGTGCCACCCTCGGTGTTGGTCATCGTGTTGCGATGAAATGCCGTGGCGATCTTCTGATCTTCCGTGGAGTTAGGCAGTAAGTCTCCGGCAAGCAGCTCGACCGTGAACTGATCAAAAGGCTTATTGGTGTTAAAGGCCGTGATCAACCAGTCCCGCCACGGCCATAAATTGGGGCGAAGTGGGTCGGAACCGTAGCCCGCTGAGTCGGCGTAGCGCCCTAGATCCAGCCAGACCCGCGCCCACTTCTCGCCAAAGTGAGAGGAGGCAAGCTGGGAGTCTACAAATTTCTCGTAGGCATGGGGAGCTTTATCACTCACAAACGCCTCGGCGTCTTTGAGGCTCGGGGGTAATCCCGTCAGATCAAGCGCCACGCGCCGCGCCAGTGTCCAGCGATCTGCTTCCGGCGAGAGGGTGAGCTTCTCTTTGGCAAGGCGTGCCGCAATAAGAGCATCAATGCCAGACGCACGGGTGCGGGGGGCTTGCCATGCCCAGTGGTCTTCGTACTTTGCGCCCTGCCCGATCCAGCGCCGCAGGGTCGTGAGCTGCA
>JANNDD010000148.1:0-3128 GCA_031387365.1 Armatimonas sp.
ACGATGCCCCGCAGCGCTTGGAGGCCGGGCTGGTCTATGTCTTAAATAGCGAGATGGAGAGCGGTGGGCACTGCTACTTGCCCCAGAACGAGCTGGTGAGCAAGGCGGCGGAGAACCTCTACATCAAGTCCGCCGACGATCTTCCCGAGCACGACCAAGCCCACGAAAAAGTGCAGCTCGGGCAGAAGCTGGAGCCGGTTCTTGCTGACCTCATCGCCCGTGGCTTGTTAGTGGCGGAGACCGTCGAGCTGATGGGGCACGAAGAGGTCGCGATCTACACCCCGAGCTTCCACACCACCGAGAAAGCCGTCGCGGATCGGGTGCATCAGCTCCTCAACTCCCCGTGGCGTAATCGCCCCAAGCCCGCCGAGATAGATAAAATCGTCGAGAGTCTCCCCGGCCACGAAACGCTCTCCGAGGAGCAAGACATGGCCGTAAGACGCGCTCTGAGTGAGAGCGTGCTGGTGCTCACAGGCGGCCCTGGCTGCGGTAAGACTTTCACCACGAACTTTATTGTCCAGGCGCTCGAAAAGCTGGGGAGGCGGATTCAGATCGCGGCGCCGACGGGGCGGGCGGCCAAGCGGGCGGCGGAGGTTTCGGGGCGGGAGGCGAAGACGATCCATCGGCTTTTGGTGTTCGACCCTGAGAAGAAGGGCTTTAAGCACGGGCCGGGCGAGCCGCTGGAATTAGACGTGCTGGTGATTGATGAGTCGTCGATGCTGGACCTGATGCTCACGCACAACACGATCCGCGCCATCCCCGACGGTGCCCAGATTATCTTCGTGGGCGATGTGGACCAGCTCCCGAGTGTCGGGGCGGGCAACGTGCTCAATGACCTGATTCAGTCCGGGCGCGTCCCCGTGGTGCGGCTGACGCAGGTGTTCCGGCAGGCGGCGGCCAGTAAGATCATCACCAACGCCCACGCGATCAACAAAGGCAAGATGCCCACGCTCCTGCCGCCGAGTGAGGCGAAAAACGGCGCGGACTGCGTCTTTATCGAGGTGGACGAGACGGAAGATCTGCTCCAGAAGATCAAGGGGATCGTCGCCAAGAGCTTGCCAAACCTAGGCTTCAAGCCCGAGGAGATCACGGTGCTCTCCCCGATGCAGCGCGGCATGGTGGGCGTGCGCAACTTAAACGAGGAGCTACAAAAGATCGTCAACCCGCCGCATGCCAGCAAGAACGAGCACCCACGCGGCGGCATCATTCTGCGTGTTGGGGACCGGGTGATGCAACGGCGCAACAACTACGACAAAAATGTCTTTAATGGCGATGTTGGTTATATTGGTTCCATTGAATCTGAAGAACAAATGCTCGTTGTAGATTACCCAGAAGGGCCTGTTGAATACGAATTTGCCGAAACAGATGAGTTGAATCATGCATTCAGCTTGACTACTCATAAGTGCCTCCACCCGGACGAGCGCATCCGAACTCAGCGCGGCCTAATCCCAATAAGCGAAGTTCAAGCAGGCGATCGGGTGCAGACGGGCTTTGGGCAGAAACGCAGAGTCATGGAATGCTTTGATACTAATGAGCGGCCTATCGTTGTGCTAAAAACCCGCTCGGGGCAGACGCTCAAAGTCTCACCCGAGCACCCGCTCTGGACGGTTCCAAGTAGCGAAAGCACTCCCCTCTGGCGAATCGCAGGTGAGCTTGAAGTCGGCGATATTCTTGCGCTGGATCGTACCGTCTGGGAGAGTGCTAAAGAGCCAGAGCTACCAGAAGTCGTCCCGTTGGTCGGACGGCCTAATGCCGAGCTGCCTCATGTCCCTTCGTATATGAACCCAACGCTAGCCTATCTCCTGGGGCTGATCGTCGGAGATGGTTCCTATCGTGATCAGAAAGACGGAACCGTTGATCTGACAAGCATGGACGCAGAAATCCAGGAAGCCTACGAGAAAACGCTGACGGGCTACGGCTTGCGTGTGTGCCGTTACGCCCCGGCAGGGAAGCGAGCAATTCGTCTTTATATTGTCTCCCGCGCTTTTCGTGCCTGGCTTGTTGAACTAGGTTTAGGCTACGCATCGGCTCGTGGAAAGCATGTCCCAGAAATTGTCTTCCGCGCCTCGGTAAAATCCCGTGCCGCGTTTCTGCGTGGGCTTTTCGACACCGATGGTAGCGCAGGAAAAGAGGGCAGCAGTAACCGCTCCGTACGCTTTGTGACGGCTTCGGACGGGCTTGCCGACGATGTGCAGCAGCTCTTACTCTCGCTGGGAATTGTCTCCAATCGTCGGCACTCCGCCGTTGCGGTGATGCTTGAGGTCAGCGGCCCCTCACTGCCCGTTTTTGCTGAGCGCATCGGGTTTGGGCTCGGCTACAAGCAAGAGCGCTTGGAGAGACTGGTGGCGAGCCAAGGCGAGGTCGGCAAGACCAACCGGGACACGATTCCTTTTGGTGCGTCGCTGGCCGAAGAATTTTGGGGCGTGCTGAAGAAGCGAAACTGCCCTGAAGTTGCTCGCTTACGCTCGATTCTTTCGCGTATTCGCCACGGAATACTTCAAATGAGCTACCGGCATCTGGCTGAGTGCGTTGTCTATCTGGAGCGAGAAGGCTTACCGATTTCGTCACGTGCATGCCAGGCTTTGCGTTTACACCACTACTTTGATCCGCTGGTAAGCGTTGAAAAGACAAGTGAAGTCGCGGCAATGATAGATATTGAAGTCGAGGGGATTCATTCGTTTGTGGCGGGAAGTGGCATGATCTGCCATAACTCACAAGGATCTGAGTACCCTGCATGCGTTATCATCGTTCATAATACGCATTACATGATGCTTCAGCGAAATTTAGTGTATACAGCGCTGACTCGTGCGAAGAAATTCGCGGTGATTATCGGGACGCAGTGGGCGCTGAAACGCTCCGTCTCGAACAAGCATGTCCAACCACGCTACACACGGCTGGCGCAGCGTCTGCAGAATCTCGTGGAGGGGATTGGGACGAGCGGGCTGCCGGGAGCCGCCAAAACAGGCCGTGAGACCCGCGAGTTGCCCACGCCACCGATGCCGGGGCGGCTGTTCTGACATCATCCTGAACCCATCCAGAACCCATCCCCCCGGCCCCCTTCCCTGCCGTAGGCACGCGCGGAAGCCACGGGCTTTAGCCCGTGCGAGGAGCGTGATCCCACCCACCGT
>JANNDD010000155.1:0-28301 GCA_031387365.1 Armatimonas sp.
TCGGAGGACGCACTGCGCTTTCAGTGGCGCTGGGCGGCGTCTTTGGGCAAGAAGTTTCCGAAGGCGATAATCACGGTGGAGGATCTCTCCCTCTCCGGGTACACATCGCGGCAGGGCATTGACTGGTTCGATAAGAAACCCGAAGCGCTACGCCCCGTAACGACACTAGGAACGTGTGATAAGCCCGATCTGGTGCTTGTTGGCTTTGGAATGAACGACCACAACCGGGGAAGCGCGGAGCCAGAAGTCTTCAAGAATAATCTAGTCACGCTGGCAAAGCTAATCCAGGAGCGTAAAGGCGCAAGCGTGGTGCTGTTCTCCGCGTTTCCCCCCAACGACGACTGGCACTACGGAACACACCGTATGGCACAGTTCGCGGCTGCAACAAAACAAGCGGCGAGCGAGGCGGGCTGTGCCTATGCCGATGTGTTCAGTACGTGGGAGTGGGTGCTAAAACGTAAAGATCAGCCGTCGCTGCTGGGCAATAATATTAATCACCCCAACGACTTTGGGCACTGGCTCTACGCACAGGCATTTGAAGCGATGGCTTTCTGACGCGATACAATGCCCCGCATGAAGTTTATTCTACACACCGACGGGGCGAGCAAGGGCAACCCTGGCACGGCGGGAATCGGCGTGGCGTTCTGGCGCGACGGCGAGGCGGAGCCCTTTCACACCCTGGCGGAGCGGCTTCCCGACACCACGAACAATGCAGCGGAGTACACGGCGCTGCTACGGGGCCTGCAAGAGGCGCTCCTCAAAGGCGCAAGCGAAGTGGAAGTGCGTACGGACTCCGAGCTGATGGCAAAGCAGATCGCCGGGCTCTACGCCGTGAAGTCTGCCGACCTGCAGCCGCTTTTTGCGGAGGCCAAGCGCCTGATGAGCAAGTTCGACAAAGCCAAAGTGGTACATGTCCGCAGAGAACAAAACACCCTGGCCGACAAGCTTGCCAACCAGGGTGTCAAAATGCCGCTTTAGACGGGGCTCAGCCTAGCTCGCAGGCTTAGTGAAATCCAGAAAACCACTGGCATCGTAGGGAGGGTGTAGCTTTCCGTCAATGATCTGCTGCTTAAGCTCCTCGATTTTCTTTAGCACTTCAGCAGGGATCTTGCTCTTTGTGTTCTTCATCTCAGAGAGGCCAACGCCTCCCTCTTTGAGCCCTAAAACAACCTCGCCGCTCTCGAAGCGCCCCGCGGCCACTTTCTTGCAGACCTCCAAAACGGCGACATCCACACGCTTGACCATCGAAGTCAGTACCCGGCCGGGCGCTTCATCGTCCTGGTCTTTGTCAACCCCAATCGCATAAAAGCCCTCCCCCTTGGTCTGGGCCGCCTTGATAACCCCAATGCCCGCCTTGCCCGCCGCATGGTAGATAATATCTGCCTGCCCGCTCATCTGGGAGAGCGCTAGCTCCATGCCTTTTTGCGAGTCGTTGAAGTCTCCCACATAGGCAACACGGGTCTGGATCTCCGGCTTGATAGCGTAGGCACCTGCCTGATAGCCGTACTCAAACTTCTTGATGAGCGGCATCTCCATCCCCCCGATAAACCCAAGCACTCCCGTCTTGCTCATAGACGCTGCGAGTGCTCCGGCGAGAAACGAGCCCTCTTGCTCACGGAACTTATAGGCAACACAGTTGGAGAGTGCGGGAGCATCGCCATCAATGATCGCAAACTTGATCTTGGGGTAGTTCCCCGCCACTTCACGCAGGGCATCCTGCATCAGAAAGCCCACGGCGAAGATCACATCGTACTTCGCCTTTGCAAACTTGGTCAGGTTGGCAACATAGTCCGCATTTTGTTTGGATTCAACGTACTTAACCTCCGCGCCCAGCTCTTTTTGCGCTGTCTGAAGCCCTGTCCATGCCTGGGCATTGAACGACTTATCTCCCACCCCGCCGGTATCGGTGACCAGTCCGGCCTTGAGCTTCTTGGCGCCCATGCCCGTCCCCGGAGTCGGCTTTGGAGAGTCGGTAGGCTTGTTCTTATCGCAACTTGTCAGGAGCGCACCGGAGAGCGTGAGCCCCAGCGCAAGAAAATGACGACGGTTCATGCCACTAGTATACCGTTATTGCTCCGTTTGTCCTTTGCCCAACCGACGCAGCAGACCATCGAGAAGGGCTTGTTCCTCCTTGGTGAGTGGCGTCAGCTCCCGCGCCACCGCAGCGGCATGGAGCGGGAAGAGGTGCTCAATCGCCTCCGCGCCCGCCTCCGTCAGGTGCACAAAGGTGATACGCCGATCTGTGGCACAGCGCCGACGTTCCACCAGCCCATTTTTCTCTAAATTATTGACAATAACAGTGAGGTTGTTCGGGCTCCGCAGGTGCTTACGGGCCAGCTCGGAGAGCTTCAGCGGCCCCAGGTGGTGCAGCGCTTCTAGCACCCCAAACTGTCCCTCCGTAAGCCCCGCTGCTTGGACATGCACGAGGGCGCGCCGCGCAACGGACTCGGCAGCGCGCATGAGCTTGATGTAGGTATCCAGTGCCCGCTTCTGATCGTCAGGTCCTTCAAAGTGGGTCGGCATGCGGGCATTATACCAATCACTACGATAGATCACCCCCTACGGTAGATCAAAGAGGAGAACCTCACTGGATGCACTTGCCTGGAGAGTTATCTGGCTCTCGTGCTCCAGTTTCCCCGCATCTCCTGTGCTCAGAGCCTGCCCATTGACACTCACCTCGCCGGAGACGATATGCACGTAGGCACGCCGCCCCGCCGCCAGAGTGTGCTCGCGGCTCTCGCTAGGCTCCAGAATGGTGGTGAGTAGCTCGGCGTCTTGGTAAATATGCATCGCACCGTCGCGGCCCGTGCCGGAGACGACCACCGCCCACTTGCCGCGCTTCTCGCTCTCAGAGAGATGGCTCTCGCCGTAGCGTGGCGTAGCTCCCACTACACTGGGCTCAATCCAGATCTGGAATAAGTGGAGCCACTCGGTCGGGGAGGCGTTGGCCTCGCTATGAAAGACCCCGGTTCCGGCGCTCATCCGCTGGATATCGCCGGGCTTCAGCACGCCCTTGCCGCCCGTATTATCCTCGTGAACCAGCGCTCCGGAGAGCACGTAGGTAATGATCTCCATGTTCTCATGCGGGTGCATCCCAAAGCCTCGCCCGGGCCCGAACTTGTCCTCGTTAATAACCCGCAGGGGCCCAAAGCCCATGTTCGTGGGATCGTAGTATGTATTGAACGAAAAAGAATGGTAGGCCTCTAGCCACCCGCGATCCGCATGCCCTCGCTCGTTAGAACGTCGTATTGTCATCATCTTCGTCATCCTCCAGAGTTATTAAACCCCAACCCAACAAAATAGTTCCAGTTGTGAATATTTTTAAATTGCTTGGAAAGCGACGCGGTATACTCGCTTAAGAATGCGCTATCTCTGGCTGACTCTGGGATTTCTCTGTGTGGGGCTGGGGTTTGTGGGAATTAT
Source organism: Armatimonas sp. (assembly GCA_031387365.1). Taxonomy (GTDB): domain Bacteria; phylum Armatimonadota; class Armatimonadia; order Armatimonadales; family Armatimonadaceae; genus Armatimonas. The sequence continues at coordinate 3,424 of JANNDD010000155.1, forward strand.
CGTGCCGGGGCTACCCGCGACGGGGTTCTTTGTTGCTGCGGCCTGGTGCTTCTCCCGCAGTAGCGAGAGGTTTCTCCACTGGCTCCTCCACTTGCCGCTTGTCGGGCCGCTTCTTCGCGACTACCGGGCGGGGCTAGGAATGCCGCTTAAAGCCAAGTGGCTCGCCTCAGTCAGTCTCTCGCTTGCCGTGAGCACCAGCGCCGTTTTTGCGATCCGCATGCCCTGGGCCAAAGCAGGCTGTGTCACGCTCGGGCTGATCGGGCTCTGGTTTATTTGGATCCGTGTCCCGCTCCGCGAGAAAGTTCTTGCGGAGCGAGAACACTCTGATTCTGACCAGGCTTAGAGAAGCTGTGCGCTTGCGCTAGGGAAGACACTGGCATTGTTGCCCAGGGGCAGGTTGGTATGGTCTATGGCAGCGGCAGGGATATCGCCCACCAGTGGTTTGAGTTCAAAAGGCAGTGGGCTATCATCGCTGTCGGGTTCGATAGAGATGACCGCCTTGCCCCCGCGAACATCGGTGGGGAAAGTTAACCCTGCGGGAGCGTTGCGTAGAAAGTCCTCGCCGGGGAAGGCGGGGCCTGCGGAAGTGCCTGAGAAAAGCGCACTCTCATCCGCAGTATTGAGGCTACGGAAGCGCCCCGTCGAGACCGGCTTGCCCCCGATTACCGTCCAGCCCTCGTACTTCCAGCCCTCAGGGAGCGTGGGGAGCGTGAGCCCCTGTTTGGGACCGCTATCAATCTTTAGGAACCAGACACCACTATTCTCATTCGTGCCATCGCCATCGGTAGGCGTCGCCACAATAAAGCTACCCGCCGCCGTGGCGAAGCTATTTCCCAGCGCCATCGGATGCCCAATGGTGAGGCTGGCCGCATTGCCAGAGACATCTCCCGCGACAATATGCGTCTTTGCCGGACTGGTATCCGTGTCACCTGTCGGCTCAATAGTTACGACAATTGAAGTTGCGCCTGTCAGCTCTTTCCCCGTGGCAAACTCGCCATTACTCACTACAGTGCCATCCAGATTTACAATCTGGCCACTCGCATTGATATTAAACTTGCCTGCCGGAAGCGCTTTGCCTCCAACAAGAACCCAGTTTTCGTAGTGATAACCATTGGCAAGTGTCGGCAAGCCGTTGTTTGTAATCTTCAAAACCGCACGAGTCGGTGTAACAGAGCTGCCACCGCCACAGCCTGAAAGGAGCGTGAGGGCAGCTAGTGCCGCGCCGGGAAAAAGCAAATACTTCATGAAAAGTCTCCCAAGTTGTTTTTCAGGCACCGAATCGGTACCTCTCACTTTATAACTCTCCGGGCCTTACCTAAAGTTCAACCGACACAAAATGGGACACGTGATTGGTGCAACCAGGCGATAAACTGAGTTGTCGGAGTAAAAAGAGGACAAAACAATGGCGATTATGACCGGGCTTTCCGGCAATGAGATGTTCTGCCTGCACCTGAAGGGCTTTGCGCCCGGCGAGCTGGTGATTGGCAATAGCGTGTACTCGATGGGCTTTGTGGGCTCCGTAGGAGCAGGCTTGAAGACAATGATGGGCGGTGAGATCGAGCAGGTCACTAAGATCATCCATGAGGGACGCCAGAGCGCACTATCGCGCATGGTAAAAGAGGCAGAGCACCACGGCGGAATCGGCATCACCGGAGTCTCCAGTGAGCTAATCTGGCAGGCAGGCAATGTCGAGTTCCTCTCGATTGGCTCGTGCATCCACCACGAAGGCAATAAATCTGAGAAGCTGGCGTTCTCCACCTCCGCTGACGGCCAGGAGCTCTACTGCCAGCTCGACTGCGGCTTCATGCCCATAAAGTTCGTCTTTGGCAATGTTGCCTACTCCATTGGGATCGGCGGCGGAATTGTAGGTGGCCTGCGCTCGCTCGCGCGCGGCGAGGTCAAGGAGTTCTCCGATGTCTTCAATGAGACGCGGCACCGGGCACTCTGGCGCATCACTGAAGAGGCACGGGAAGCCGGAGCCAACGCCGTTCTGGGCATTCAGACCTCGATTCTGCCACTCAATGGCATGCAGGAGATGGTGATGGTCGGCACCGCTTCGCGCCACGCCGACCTGGATCCACGCCACTTCGAGAGCCCTATTACCAGCGATCTGACCAACGAGGAGCTCTGGAATATCTGGTACATGGGCTACCAGCCGCTCCAGCTCGTACTTGGTGTCTCGGTCTACTCACTGGGCTTTGTGGGCAGCTTCACCGCCGCATTTAAGTCCTTCGTGCGCGGCGAGATCCCAGAGCTTTCGAATCTCATCTACGAAGCCCGTGAGAACGCCATTCGGCGTATCCGCGCCGATGCCGAACTCGTGGGAGCCGACGACGTGGTGGGGATCAAGACCTATGTCTATAACCTTGGCAGTGGCCTGATCGAGTTCATGGCCATCGGCACAGCCGTGAAGAAAGTCGCGGGCATCAAGACCCTCACCGACGCGCTCCCGCCACAGGCTGTGATTAAAGACAAGGATACCTTCTACAACGCCGCCGAGAAGACCCTAGGAGCGAATCTAAACGAGAGCAAAAGATAACCCCCAGCCACACCCGGCAGGGCCGTGGGGGAATATCACAGGTACAATACGCACATCATGAGCATTCCCACAACCACTTTTGGCCGAACCGGCTTGAATATCACGAAACTTGGCTACGGCGCGATGGAAGTGCGCGGCACACGCATCTGGGGCGGGCGAGCTGTCACGGAGCAAGAGGCCGACACGATCCTCAACGCCGTCCTGGATTCCGGCATCACGTTTATTGACACCGCCAACGACTACGGGCGCTCCGAGGAGTTTATCGGTAAGTTCCTCGCACACCGGCGCAGTGAGTTTGTTCTGGCAACCAAGTGTGGCTGCACGGTGGTTCACAAAGACGAGCACACCGACGAGACGCCTCATGTCTGGACGCGGGAGAATCTCTTTCGCGGCCTGCACGAGAGCTTAGAGCGCATGAAGACGGACTATGTGGATGTCATGCAGCTCCACAATCCCAGTGTCGAGCAGACCGAATCGGGGGAGTTGGTTGCCGCACTTGCCGAGATGAAGGCGCAGGGAAAAGTGCGCTGGGTGGGAATTAGCTCAACTCACCCCCATATCGAGACCTACATCGCCTCGGGCGTCTTTGATGTCTTCCAGATCCCCTACTCGGCACTGGAGCGTGTCCACGAAGATGCCATCCAGGCCGCCTCAGATTCTGGCGCGGGCGTGATTATCCGAGGAGGCGTCGCACGCGGCGAGCCTGGTGCAGGCCTCGGCAACACGGATCGCTGGGCGGTGTGGGAGAAAGCCAACCTCGACGAGCTTTTAGACGAGGGCGAGACGCGCACCCAGTGGCTCCTGCGCTTCACCAATACCCACCCCGGGATGCACACCAATATTGTCGGCACCAAGAACCCGGATCACCTCGCCGACAACGTGCTGGCCGCGTCCCGTGGCCCCCTCAGCCCCGAGGTCTATACCGAGGCCAAGCGTCGCCTCACCGAGGCGGCGGGGTAAAAGAAATCGGCAATGAGCGATTGGGGTGAGAAGAATATCCGCAAACAGCTTGGTTGCATGGCCGCCGCCGTACTGATCGGCCTGCCTCTGAGCTGTGAGCTCCTCCACGACTTCGCCTCAGCCCGCGTAAAGGCACAGCAAACACACTGCCGAGCCAACCTCAAGCAGCTCTCTGCAGCTCTGCTACGCTACGCCGACGCGCACAAACGCCACTTGCCTGATGCCGACCACTGGCGCGAGGCAATCCAGCCCTATCTCAAACCCGGCGAAGAAAACCTCGCCTGTCCCAATGCCAAAGTGGGCGATGGCTACGCGATGGAGCCGCGCCTCTCCGACGCTGATCTGGACACGCTAGAGTTTGCCTCCCAGACCATTCTTCTCTACGAAACCGACGCGCCCAACCAGAAGCCCCGTCCACTTGTTGCAGAACTACGCCACGGCGCTCCCAATACGGCCTTCGCCGACGGGTATGTCAAGTACGCCTACAGCGCGCACCAGAAATCCCTCCACGCCCGCAACGACGAACTCCTAGCCAAATCCCCCAAAACCCCGTAGGCCCATTCATGGGTCTTGCCGACCACCCAAAGGGTACCCAGTGGGCCGATTTATCCGCTCGGACTCGTCACGTCGCCCGTGATGGGCAACCAGAAGGTGAGCGGTTTCTCGGGAAGCTCGAAAGCTTCGTCGTAGCGCTCGAATTCCGGGCCGGAGCCGCGCGTGTAACCAGAGCCGGGGAGCCAGTCGCTGTAGACGGCCATAATGGTCTGGCCGATCGTCGCCAGTGTGCAGTCAAAAACCGCGTAGGTCTGGGCGGACACTTCCCAGCGCACCATGCCCTCAGGAACAGCGGCGCCTTCCACGACGGGAGTGGCGGCGAGGTAGTCAATGGTCATGGTTGACATCTCAAAGCCAACGGTAAGGCCGTAGAAAATCCCCGGATCGGCAGTGGGCAAGACACTGAGATCGTTTCCCCAGCGCTCCCAGAGAGCGGGAATTTCGCCGCCGTGAATACCGCCCTGATGACGTGCTCCCACGACCACGAAGGCGGGAAGTTCTTGAATTTGTGCTTGCATAGCCGCATACTACCAAAGACAGCTCCCGCTCGGAAAGGCAATTTCGGATTTTTTCTTTCGTGCAAGCAGGATATAATAAACGGTTGCAATGTACGAACTGGTTGTTGAGAAGCATTTTTCCGCCGCGCATTTTCTGCCGGACTACCCCGGGCCGTGTTCACGGCTGCATGGGCATAACTTTATTGTCCGGGCCTATGTCCGTGGCGAGCGCTTGGACGCGCGTGGCATGCTCCTAGACTTCGGGGTGCTGAAAAAGGCACTGCTGGAAATACTAGAGGAGCTGGATCACTACCCTCTCAACGAGCTGCCCGCCTTCGCCACGCAAAACCCGACCACAGAGAATATCGCTCGGTGGATCGCAGAGGCGCTGTGTGCACAGGAGCTGGGCGGTGCACAGGTGCACAAGGTCGAGGTCTGGGAAACGCCTGGGCAAGCCGCAACCTACTACCCACTGCCACAGGCAGGATAAAAGAGAACCATGGACGAGAGAGCACTTCCGCCCCCGATCACGCTGCGTGAGCTAGCACGTATTGTTAGCCGTCGCTGGCTGCTGGCGGTCAGTGTTTTTCTCCTGACCGTTGTCGCCACCTACTTACTTACCAAGCGCATCACCCCGATCTACGAAAGCAAGTCACGGGTGCTGTTAGAGTCTGGCACGAGTGGTTCATCGAGTGGACTAGGGAGCCTTCTGGGCCTAGTCACGGGCGGAGGCAGTGGCAATGCCTCGCTAGACACGGAGATGGAGAAGATCGAAACCCAGGAGTTCTACACAAAGCTCCGACAGCTCGCCGGGCTGGGAGAGATGGGGCTCGAAGAGGTGCAGTGGCGACTCCAGCTCGCCGCCGGACGCGGGGGGCAGGTGATGATCTTCACTGCCCGCGGACTAACGGCGGAGCAGGCACAAAAGATCGCCAATAGTGCCGCCGTTCTCTACATAGAGCTCGCTCGCAAAGACGCAAAAGACCGTATCCAGCTCGACCGTAAGCGCCTGCTTGATGCCTCCGCCCTTGCGCGTCAGGGAAAAAACCGCGCCGAGCGTGCCTTAGAGCGCTTCAACAAGGGGATGGCCGCCTCGGATCCCACAGCCTACTTCCGGGGTCGCGCCGAGCGGACGATCCTGGTTCGCCGAGACCTTGAGGAAGCGCGCAAGCAAGAAGCGGCCCTCGTAACACAGATCCAGACACAGGAGAAACAGTCCAAGAGCTTACCTAAGGAGCTTATCAATAGCTATGGCCTTATCAAGAACACGGTCATTGATGGATTTCGTAGTGAGGTCGCCCTCCTGAAGGCTCAGCGAAAGATTAAGCTTCTCGACTACCAGGAAGATAGCCCCGAGGTGCAGACTCTCGACACCGAGATTGCCGCCAAGCAAAAAGCCATTGAGGAGGCGCAGAAAGATGCGTTCTCTATCGGCAATAAGAATGTCGGTCTCAACCCAGACTACATCAATATAAACAGTGAGCTACTCCGTGCCCGTTCCACTCTGGCGACCCTGCGCAAGACAATTGCCGAGACCCAAAACCTACTCAACGCGCTAGAAAAAGAGCAGACGGGGCTTGCGGATAAGCAGTTCCAGTACCTGCGGCTACGCACCGATTTTGAGGCCGCTGCGGAAGCGGACAAAACAGCGCAGACTGGCCTGATCGCCAGCACGCTCAAAGAGGCCACGGGGCAGCCCTATGTGCGCGTGATTGACTGGGGCCGCAAGCCGGACATCCCTCTCTCCCCCAAGCCACTGCTCAACACGATTCTCTCCGTCTTTCTGGGGATATTTCTGGGAATCGGGCTGCCGCTGCTGGCGGAGTACTTCTCAGCCAAACCCGAGCAAGAGTCACCGTTCTTCGAGGAGCCACTGCCTGCCCTGCCACTCGTCGGGGGTATTCCTCTTCTCGGAACCGCACCCGCCGCCGCGCCAGGCAACCTGAGTGCGCGCGATGAGGACCGGCTCCGGGAGATCGGGTACTGGCTGGCTCACCGTGAGCCCGGCGGGCCTGTGCCTGTGCATCTGCTGCTCGGAGTACGCTCCGATGACCGAGCAGCAACTCTGGCAGCGCAGCTTGCGGAGGTGCTAGGCCAGGATGGTGTCCGGGTCGCCCACTTGGACGTGGACGCGCCGTCGCTGGCGGAGCTTCCCAAGCAGCTTGCGAATCTCGCGGCAGCGGGCAACGATCTGATCTTACTGGCGGGACCTGCGGTCTGGAATGTCCGCGCCGCCGGGCCGCTGGAGAAGCTAGCCGGTGGATTGGTGTTAGTCGCCTCACCCGACACGCCCGTGGAAGAGAGCGTCGCCCGCGCCCGGCGGCTCCTGACCAATGGCTACACCCCGCGCTTTCACGGTGTGATCGCCGCCGAGGAGCTACCCGCACTTGCCGCTCTGGAGACAACCAAGCCATGACCCCGCTTCTTGCCGCATTTCTACTTTTAAGCCCCCAGGAGACGCAGCCTCCCCCGTTGCCCGTTCCTCCCAGTGTGGTTGCTGCCAATGTCCCGACGGACTACAAGCTCGACACCGACGACGTGGTACAGATCGAGGTAGACAGGCATGGCTACCTCAACCGGGCGATGCGCGTCCCCATTGACGGTGCTCTGCGCCTTCCGCGCCTTCTCACGCCCCTTCCTGTCCGGGGCCTCACCTGCGCTCAGATTGCGACCAAGATCACGGAGGCTTTGCAAAAAGAGGGTAAGCTGCGCCTGCGCGACGGGCAGGTTCAAGTCGCACTGATCGGCACGCGCGTCCGCCGCATCTATGTTCGGGGAAATGCCACCTGGGGGCGCGATCTGGATCTGAGAAACGGCTGGCGGGTGACGGAGCTCATCACCATGCTGGGCGGAATTCCGCAGCCAGATCGCATCACGGTACGCCTCATCAACCCCGTGCGCCCTGCACCGCTGCTGCTGGATATTGCGGCGATCTTGAAAACTCCCGATCACCCACAGAATATCGCGCTTCTCGAAGGCGACACGCTCACCATGGATCAGCCGCTCCGCAAGCGGCTCTTCATCAAGGGTGAAGGCCCTCGTGGGCTCCATGAAGTAGACGAGCGCTTCGGGCTCCGCGCTGTGCTGACCCAGTTTGGCTACAGTGTGGTCAATGCATCGGGCGACCTGCACCATGTCGTGCTAAAACGCAAGACGATTACGGGCGATGTGAACTCCCCGGAGACCATCACCAAGCTCGATCTCTACGCACTGCTCACGGATGAGACTGTTGCGGATGTACCGCTGCAAGATCTAGATACGCTGGAGATTCCCGCTTCACTGGAGTTTGTCTATGTCTGGGGCGAGCTGGGCGGCTCGCGCAAGTACCCGCTGCCCCAGGATCGCAAGACCTATCTCCAGGACATCATGGCAAATGCCAGTATCACCACGGGGCAGGCGCGTATCGGAGCCATTAAAGTCGCGCGGCTGGGAGCCGACGGCAAGTACACGCTTCTGGGTGAGTTTGACTGGGGCAAGTACCTGAAAGACTTCAAGCCCGAGCGCAACCCGGAGATCAAGCCGCAGGATCTGGTCTATGTGCCGTCGGTGCGCCACGCGGATCCCAATACGGTCATCAATCAAATTGTGGGGGGGGTGCAGGGACTCTTCTTCCTGCGCAGTATCTTCAAGCTTTGAGCGATCCCTCTCTCTCCCCCTCTATTCTTGTCCAGGGTATTTCGAAGAGCTTCCAGCGCACTGCCGGACGCGGCGGCGACCTGCGCGAGCGTTTTGCGCGGCGTGTGCGCGGGGAAAGGCAGCCCAGCGGCGTGTTTCTCGCACTGGATGATGTCTCTTTTACAGTCAAGCCCGGTCATCCTGTTGGGATCATCGGACACAACGGCTCGGGGAAGTCCACGCTCCTCAAGCTCCTCACCGGGATTCTCAAGCCCACCAGTGGCAGCCTCGCGGTTCATGGGCGCATCGGGGCGCTGATCGAAGTGGGCGCGGGCTTCCATCCGGATCTTTCGGGCCGCGAGAATGTCTTTCTGGCGGGCTCCATTCTCGGGCTCACTCGCCAGCAAGTGCGCGAGCGCTACGACCAGATCGTGGACTTTGCCGGGCTCACAGACTTTATGGAGACCCCCGTGAAGCGCTACTCGTCGGGGATGTACATGCGCCTGGGGTTTGCCATTGTCGCGCACCTAGACCCCGAAGTGCTGCTCATTGACGAAGTCTTAGCCGTGGGCGATGCGTTTTTTCAGAACAAGTGCCTGCGCTTCCTAAAAGACTTCGTGAAGAAAGGCGGCACGGTGGTCTTTGTCAGCCACGCACTGGGGCAAGTGGAGCTTCTCTGCGAGGACTGCCTCTGGCTCGATCATGGGAAAGCACGCTTCTTTGGCCCGACAGAAAAAGCAATCGCTCTCTACCACGACGTGGTCAACGAGCGTGAGGACGCTGAGTTTGCACGCCTCTATCCCGTGGAATGGGAGGCCCAGCAAGCGGAGAAACGCCGCAAAGACGAAGAGGCAATACAGAAGGCACAGCGTGCCGAGCGGGAGGCGCAAGACGCGGAGCGAGTCGAGCAAGAGCGCCTTGCGGCCCAAGAGGCCGAGCGCCGTGCCAGCGAGGCTCTCCTCCAGGAAGCAGAGGCCGCCCGCAGGGCTGCCCCCACCCGTGCGCGCCTGACCGGGGTCACTCTCCGCGACGCTCACGGGGTGGCCCGCACGGCCTTTCAAGTAGGGGAGCGTGTCGGTGTCGAGATCAGCTACCTCTTTGGGCGCCCTCTTCCGGAGCCCGCGATCGGCTTTGACCTCTTTCGGGTGCCCGACAACCTGCATGTCTTTACCACCAGCAACTTTGATCACCGTGTCTCCTATGCCAATGCCAGTGGAGCAGGCACCCTCCGGTTCACCATCCCCTCCCTCACTCTGCCCACGGGCACCTACCGGGTTCAGGTCAATGTCTACCCCGACACCACCCAGCCCGACTGGTCTGTGGCTCCCGAAGATGTCCTCCTGGATGCGGTACACTTTAGTGTGACCCACTCGTGTGTAACTCATGGAGTCGCTTTTCTTGCTGTGGAGTGGAATACATGATCCGTCCGCTCCTGGCCAAGCTCTCCAACCGTCTCCATCGCATCGACGAGATCGGGGATCGGCAGGCAGTGCTACTCACCGAGCTTGCGGCAGTTCGTGCGGAGCTCGCGGCGCTACGCGCAGAGCACGCGCAGAGCCAAGCCCAGCTCACGGCGAAACAGGAAGCCGATACCACAGCGCTGCGCACGGCACTCTCAGCCCTCTCTCCCCAGCTGGAGCTACTGCTCCAGGCGGAGCTAGACAGCCGGGGCCATGTCCTGGCGGCGCTGGAGCCCCTGCGGCTCGCGCAGGGACGCATTGAGAGCCGCCAGACCCAGACGATTCCCCCGGAGAACTGGGATGCGATGGGCTTTGGAGTTACCTCGCAGTTTGGAGAGGATGGCTTTCTCCAGCACCTGATCCGACAGGTTCCTGGAGCTCCCCGTAGCTTTGTTGAGTTCGGGGTGGAGGACTACCGCCAAGCAAACACCCGCTTTCTGTTGGAAAAAGACCGCTGGCGAGGGCTTGTTCTGGATGGCAGTGAGGAGAATATTGCCGCCCTCTGTGGAGGAGATGCTGCCTACTGGATGCGCGACCTGACCGCCGTCGCTGCGTTTATCACTCGGAACAATATCAATGCGCTACTGACGGAGCATGGCTTTACTGGTGAGCTGGGGCTTCTCTCTATCGACATTGACGGCAACGATCTCTGGGTATGGCAAGCAATCGAGGCTGTCACCCCTCAGCTTGTCTCCGTGGAGTACAACTTCCGTTTCGGCCCGGATGCGGCTGTGGCCGTGCCTTATAGCCCGACCTTCGATAAAAACACGGCCCATCCAAGCCGCCTCTACTACGGCGCTTCGCTCCGTGCCCTTACCGGGCTTGCCGACGAGCAAGGCTACGAGCTAGTGGGCTGCTCGGATGGCGGCGTCAATGCCTTTTTTGTCCGCCGTGATGTCCGGCCACCGACCCTGCCGCGCCGTACCGTCGCGGAGGCATTTCGCGCCGGGCAACACGCGGAATGGCACGATCCAGAGCAAGGAAAGACCATCGCTCAGGTTCTCCGAAAGAGCTATGCGGAGCAGAACGCCCTGCTCCTCAGCCTTCCTTTAGAACACTTTCCGCACTGGGAAGCCCCCCAACGATCACTATGAGCCCCACTGTCTTCGTCACCATTGCCGCAAAAACAGAGCTGCCCTCTGTTCGTCTGCTCCATGCCTCCGTGCAACAACATCACCCCGGTACGGATTTCCTCGTCCTGCTCCTTGATGAGCCCGAGGGGGCTTTCGATCCCGCTGGCGAGCCCTTCCCAATCTGGCAGCTCTCGCAGCGGGCGAGCTGGCCACGCTGGCGTGTCTGCGCCTTTGTCTGTGAGCAAGAGGCACTTCGCCAGGCCGCCACTCCGGTCTTTCTCGATGAGCTGATCGCCTTTGGAGCGTGGGAGAAAATCGTCTATCTGGATGCCCGCTCGTACCTGTATGCGCCCATGACCGGGCTCCTCGAGGCGCTGGAGTGCAACCGATTTGTTTTGACCCCACGCCTGACACAGCCGCTGCACGGCTCCGCCCGACCGAACCACTTCGACTGGCTCCAGGCGGGCGCGGCGAGTACGCTGCTGATCGGGCTGACAACCCATGTCGAGAACCGCTATGCCCTGCGGCAGTGGCGAGAGTGGACTTTCTCTTTCCACCACCTTGAGCACCCCGCGCACTTTGTGCCGCTCAAGCCCGACAGCCTTGTCTTCTTGTGGCCCCGCTCCAGTGCTGTCTTCTCCGCACCGGGCTACGGCATCTCCTACTGGAACCTGCATGAGCAAACCCCGGAGCTGGCGCAGACTCTGGTTGTCTTTCACTTCCTGGGCTACGACCCTCATTTCCCCGACGAGATCGCCGTCGGCCAGGATCGAGCGACCCTGGCTGAGTATCCCTTTGTCCGTCCTCTCCTAGACGACTACCGGACGAAGCGAGAGCAGGCGGGGGGAGCGGCGGCGCGTACCTGGCGCTACGGCTGGTCGCACTTTTCCAACGGGGTGCGGGTTCCCCCGCTGGGCCGGGAGCTCTACCGGGAGAACGCCGCGATGGCTCGGCGCTGGGAGCGCCCCTTCCTGGTCAACGACGATGACTGTCTCTTTATACACCTGAAGGAGGAGGTTGGGCCCTCGGGAGCTCTCTGCAAGGGGGGGCTTCCCCGCCTGTGGTGGGAGATGTGGCGGCGAACCCCGGAGCTGGCCTCGCGCTTCCCCGAGCCCTTCGCCCAGGATCGCCGCGCCTTTGCCGAGTGGGCGCAAACCGGCAAACCACTGGGTACTCTGGATCCTGCCGCCTACGATCCTGCCTTCCTCCCCTCGCCCCAGCCCCTGCCCGCCTCGGCACTCCAGCGGGATCGTGCGGTTGGGCTACGCGGCTCCCTGCTGCGGCGCACCGCACACCTAGCCCGTAAGACCGGGGGAAGCGTGCTCCGCCTCGTGCTCAAAGGCCGTCCCGAGCTGCTAGATCAGCTCTACTTTACCTACGTGGAGCGCACCACCCAGGCACAGGCACAGCAGAGTCTCGCCGCTCTCGCCGCCCCCCGGCCTTCGTCGGAGCCCCTTTCCCATGCCACCACCTTTGGGGTGAATGTGGCCGGGTACCTGACCGGGGAGTTCGGGCTCGCTGAGGCCGGGCGCAGCGTTGTCCGGGCGATCCAGAGCGCTGAGATTCCCTTTGTCCTGCGTAACTACATTCTTGCCAGCCACCGCTGGGGCGACCAGACCCTGACCACGTTCTCTGATGAGGCTCCCTACCCGATCAACCTCCTGATGTTCAATGGCCCGGAGCTTCCTCTGATCCGGCAGGAGTTCGGGGATGCCTGGTTTCGGGGAAAGTACAACGTGGGGCTGTGGTACTGGGAGACTCAGAAAATCCCCGACGACTGGTTCCCTGCTCTGAAAGTGCTCGATGAGGTCTGGACAACCTCCGCCTTTGTCGCGGAGGCCGTGGCGAAGTCCACAGGCGCAAAGGTTTCCCGCATCCTCAACCCGATCCAGATCGACGAGACCCGGGTGGTTCCCGAGCGTGCTCCGTTTGGCTTGCCTGAGGAGACATTTCTTTTTCTTTTCTCCTTTGATTTTCACAGCTATGCCGAGCGCAAGTACCCAATGGCTGTGGTCGAGGCGTTCAAGCAGGCGTTTGGTGCCCGGAAGGATGTGGGCCTGGTCATCAAGTGCCTCAACAGCGCGACCTACCCCGAGAAGGCGCAGGCACTTCATGCCTCGCTGGCGGGGATCAATGCCTTTTTTGTCGATCGTTATCTGGAACGCTACGAGATGTTCAGCCTGATTGCTGCCTGCAACAGCTATGTCTCCCTGCACCGCACCGAAGGACTGGGCCTGGGAATGGCGGAGGCGATGTATCTAGGCAAACCCGTAATCGGAACGGGCTACTCGGGGAATATGGACTTTATGAATGAGGACAATAGCCTCCTGATCCGCTACAAGCTCATCGAGATCGCGCAGGACTACGGTGTCTACAAAAAAGGTAACCTCTGGGCCGATCCTGACATTGGCCATGCCACGGAAGTGATGCAGAAACTGGTGGAGGACCCTGCACTTGCGGCGCGAATAGGGGCGCAAGCACGCCAAGATATTCATACCAACTTCAGCCCACAGGCCGCGGGTCGGCGCATCGAGGAGCGCTTGCGGGAGATTCTGCGAGAGCGTGCCTGACATGCTCGCCGTGATTGTGCTGAACTGGAACGGCGGCGACGACACCCGGCGCTGCCTGGAAAGCCTCGCTACTTCAACACTGCCCCACCGCGCCTATCTGGTGGACAACGGCTCCACCGATGGCTCGCTCGAAACCCTCACCGCTGATGTGATCCTCCGCAACGGGCGCAACCTCGGCTTCGCGGGCGGCTGCAACACCGGAGCCTGGCAAGCCATCAAAGACGGCGCGACACAGCTTTTCTTCCTTAACAACGATGCCACCCTCGCGCCTGACACACTGGAAAAGCTCCACGCCGCCCTTGTCAATGAGAGTGTGGTTGCCGTCTCGCCGCGCATTCTCGTGCCCCTTCGCGAAGCCGGAGGGGTCGGCAGCGACGAAGGAGTGCGCCGGGGGAGGCAGGTCTGGTTCGAGTGCGGCGCACTGAGCTTGCAAGAGTTCGTGATCGCCCGGCATGTGGAGGGGCCTGGCCCCACCGACTTCTGCTCCGGCTGCGCCTTGCTGATCCGCGCCGCAGATTTTGAGCGTGTGGGCGGCTTCGACGAAGCCCTCTTTGCCTACTACGAGGATATTGATCTGTGTTTGAAGCTGGCAAGTAAAGGCACGTGCCAAGTGATCCCCGATGCGCTCGCGTGGCACAAGGGCAGCGCGTCTACGGGTGGCCGTGAATCCCCGCGCTCGCTGTTCTACACCTTTCGCAACTCCCGCACGGTCGCCCTACGCCACGGCTCACCGGAGCAAAAACAGCAGTACGAGCGCGCCTGGCTCCGGCAAGGGCTCTGGCTGGCGTCGTTTGTCGGCGGGCGTAGCAAAAATGCCGGAGCCGCCGCGCTGCTCGGAATGCTCTGCGCCCGAATCCGCCCATCGGGCGAGATGCCCCACTTCCCCCTCTGGCTCCTCTGGCCGCTGGCAATCCTCAATCAGAAGCTCCCCCGCCGGGATCGGATGGCGCTCTGATATAATTCTGCGAGGAGCAATGCAATGGCACTTCCCACACTGCAAAAACACGAGGCAACGCTGGAGGATCTCTATCAGCACACGGAGAAAGCGGAGCTACTCGATGGCCGCGTGGTGCCTTTGATGCCAACCGGACGTGCCCCAAACTACGCCGCTTTCGAGATCGCCGTCTCGCTACGCCAGCATATTCGTAGCGCCGGACTCCCTGGCGTGGCTGTCACGGACAACGCAGGCTTTGTGGTCAATCTTCCTCATCGCCGCTCGTTCTCGCCCGATGCCGCCTACTACGAAGGCCCCAATTCCGGGATGAAGTTCTACGACGGTGCGCCGCGTTTTGCGGTTGAAGTGCGCTCCGAGAACGACTACGGGGTCATCGCGGAGCACGAGCTGGAGCAAAAGCGCCACGACTACCTCGCTTCAGGTACGGAAGTAATCTGGGACGTAGACCTGCTAGGCGTAGAAGTCATCGTCCGCAAGTACACCCAAACCAGCGGAGCCACGACTCCCGAGACCACCTTCACCCGAGGCCAAAACGCCGAAGCCGAACCCGCCGTCCCCGGCTGGACAATGCCCATAGACGATCTCTTCGAGCCGTAGGCCGAAGCTATGTCTGAGAAGAAAACGATCTTATTGGTTGAAGAACGGGAGAATATACGAAGGCTTCGCCGTCGTGAGTGGCAGACTCCACATCTCTCTCACTGGACGAAAGACTATGAGCTTGTTGAGGCAGAAAATGGGCATGTAGCTCAGCGTCTTCTGATCGAAACTTCCATTGATGCCATCATCGTAGAGAGTCACTTTCAACGCGAGATGAGCGGGGAAGAGCTGATTCGTTGGGTTCGCCAACAGCCACAGCTTGCTCATCTTCCCATTATTGCTCTGATGATGTATTCCAACCTTGCCAGCGAAGCCCCTGCTCAGATTCGTCCACTTCTGGAAGCAGGGGCGGATGATGTCCAGCGTGGGCTCTCTCATCTGGTTCATGGCCAGCTACATGCTTTTAAGGACTGGAGATGGCAACGGCCTGAGAGACAACGACCTGGTTGTGCCTCAGATTACCTCTAGATAGTCCCGGTCTGGCAGGGTGGGGAACGGGGCGTGGGGTTCGGCTTGGTACCAGAAGGCAACCGAGGCGATGTCGTCCTGAAGCGGCAGGTAACGGTGCTTGCTACGCCAGCCGAGGGCCTGGATCGTGATCTTGAGGTCTTGCTCGAAGCGTACGGGGTCCATGATGTGCCAGCGATAGAGCCCGAAGCGCTGCTGGCATTTATACGCACCATCGCCGCGGATCACTTGGGGAAGCCCTGCGTAGGGAGTGGAGAACTCGGTGTACTGGCCGTTTCTGTCGAAGTTGTAGGAGCCGCAGAAGTAGTCCTCGGTGCCGGTGCCGCAGATCGTGGGGAACTCGCCGTCGCCGTCTAAATAGAACTTGATCTCGCCCTCGCCCCACCAGCTATTATTGTTCACGCCCCAGGCCATGTAGCACCCGACAAACTGCCCGTGGCCGCTCACGCCCTCAAGAATCGTGTAGACGTCTTTGTAGGGAAGTGGGTTGGTGCGACGAAACTGCGCGTGAAAGTACGCCGCGTCGTCGGGGATCTCCGTGAGGGTGTAGTTGATCTGGTAGTAGAGCACCATCTCGTCGTAGCCGATATTTTCAAGAGTTATCCGGCATTTTTTTCGAAAGGGCATCTCCCAGTAGCAGTTGAACGCCGAGCCGGGATTCACGCAGACGGGCAGCGAGTTCACCGGGGCGTACTGACACCAGCCATTGGCGAAAAAGTCCCCCACGGGGCACTCTACCGAGGGGGTTTCTTCGTCGTCCCAGTAGAATCTTAAAATCGAGTAGCGCCAGTTGCCCGTTGGGGTCATCCAGATCTGCTGGATCGCACCGGGGCCGTCTATCTCCGCCAGCGTGAAGATGCTACCGGCGGGGATTCTCACATACGGGCTGAGCTTCCAGCCAATTCCAAGATCGCGTGCGCACTCTTTCGCGGGGCCGTCGGTAGACATCCCAGCCTTGCCCTTCTCCCCGGTGAAGTTTTCCGGGGAGATCGAGCGCGTCTTTGCCATCGAGAGCCGGGACAGATTCCCGAGGTTCATTCCAAGTCCGTTAAACATAGGACTGAGTTCGGGACTCTCGTCCTATTTTCCTGCGTCGTTTTGCCAGCACAAGTGTTACGGGCTCTATCCTGAAAATAACCGCCTGACAACCTTCCTTGAAGGCTCTACAGAAAAAAATCTGGCACATTCTGAAAAAGCGCGATAGCATTGATTCATCACTTCTTTAAATTAAGAAATAATGAATCAACATACTGACTATGCCGCGATGTTCAAGGCTCTCGGAGACCCGACCCGCCTACGCATCTTCCAGTACTTGCGCTCCTGCTGCTGTGGCAGAGCCGCTGTGGATGAAGTGACCGGCGATGCTCGCACGCTTCTCACTATGACACCTACAGAAGCTCCGAGTGTCGGGGAGGTCTGCTGCCGGGTGACGGGCTCCGAGAAGATCACCTCTGCCCTCTCTGTCCATCTCAAGGAGCTTCGCACCGCGGGGCTCATCCACATGGAGCGACGAGGCAAACACATTCTTTGCACCGTAAACCCGCGAGCCGTCGCACTACTCGCCCTCTATTTTTCCCAGGAGCCCGAAGGCTCCCCACAAAGTCCGAGTCCGACAAGTCCCAAGGAGACCCAAAACAATGACTGCTGCTAACCAGACTATTACTAAGACCCATATCTCACTCAACGTGAGCGATGTCACCAAGTCCGTTGCCTTCTATGAGGCGTTCTTTGGCGTTCCTGCCCATAAAGTGCGCACAGGCTATGCCAACTTCGACCTGGAGACTCCCGCTCTTAAGCTCGCTCTCAATGAAAGCGGCGCTGGTGTGGGTGGCCCACTGAACCACCTTGGCATTGTTGTTGAATCCACCGAAGCCGTTGCGGCGGCGAGGCAACGGCTCGGAGCAGCGGGGCTTATCTCGCTGGATGAGGGCGATACGGTCTGCTGCCACGCTCGCCAAGACAAAGTGTGGGCCACAGACCCGGATGGCAATGCCTGGGAGGTCTACACGATCCTCGACGACATGCAAGACGGGGCTTTCGAGGCTCCTCCGAGCGAGACAAAATCCGTGGGCTGCTGTACGCCAAAGGCGCGTGGCCAAAGCCTTTCTATGGCAAAAACCAGTGGAGGTTGTGACTGCTCGTAACTGATCCCTCGGCTAAAGCCGAAGGCTTTGACAGTGGAGAAAGGCAAGCCTACTTCCCCGTCTATAGGACAAGTTACATTGCCCCGTGCTCTAGGTAGCAGTGAAGGTTGATACCTTCGCCAAGCTACCAGGAGCCACACCAGAAAAAGAAAGTCTGATGTCGTCTGAATGTTTTACGAACCAAGACGATGTGTTGGTTCAACCACCTACATTCACTTGTGAAGGTACAGATAACCGTTCCCTCCCTAAGTGGGAGTGCCTTCATACCTGGCGCTGGGTAGCTTGGTAGCTACGCCAGAGCCAATGCGATACTCAGCAGGGTTTTAAGAACCCGGAAAGCAGCGGCAAAATAATTGGAAAATCCAATTGTGGGAATTTCTATGCGGTTCCCGATTCCTCTCCTGGCTGAAGTCAGAAGTTTCCTCGGAGGTATATCTATGAAGCGTGTGTTGTTTGTCTGTGTCCATAACGCCGGTCGCTCCCAGATGGCCGAAGCGTTCGTCAATCACTTTGCCAAGGCTCGTGGCCTAGACGTTGTTGGAGAGTCGGCGGGAACCGTCGCGGGCACTCAGATCAACCCGGTTGCCGTCGAGACGATGAACGAGCTAGGCATCTCCATGGAGGGCCAGTCGCCCAAGCAGCTCACGCAGGAGCTTGCCGATAGCGCCGATAAGAAGATCACGATGGGCTGCGGGGTAGACGCCGATGCCTGCCCTGCCCGGATCTTCTTCACCGAGGACTGGGGCCTCGACGACCCCAAGGGGCAGCCCATTGAGAAAGTGCGCGAGATTCGTGACCAGATCAAGGAGCGCGTCGAGAAGCTTCTTTCGGAGCTGACTGCGTGAAAATAAGCGACATGATGCGCCGCTATATTGCGGAGTTTGTCGGCACTTTTGGGATCGTGTTCGCCCCCGTGGCTCTCTCGGCGACGGGTCGGTTTCCGGGCAGCGACAGCGGTCTCATGGCGGCGGCCTGGGTCTCTGGGCTGGCGGTTCTGGGCATGATCTATGCCCTGGGGCACCTCTCGGCGGCGCACTTCAATCCGGCAGTCACTCTGGGCTTCGCGATCGCTCGCCGCTTTCCCTGGCGCTACGTGGTGCCTTACTGGATCGCGGAGTTTGCCGGGGGCATCGTGGCAGCAGCACTCTGCGCCGCGCTCTTTGGCGGCGGCTCGGGAGTGCATCACCCGGCTCCAGGCCCACTCCTGCGGGCGGTGGTTGTCGAAGCAGTGCTGACTTTCTTCTTAATGCTGGTCATTATTGTGGTCGCCACAGACAAGCGAGCCAACGGCGCGGTGCCGGGCATCGCCATTGGCCTCACTGTGGTCTTTGACGTGCTGATCGGAGGGCCACTCACAGGCGGCTCGATGAACCCCGCACGCACCCTCGGGCCAGGGCTTTTTGGCGGGGCAGGCGCACTCTCGACCTACTGGGTCTATGTCGTTGGCCCTGCCCTCGGTGCGGTAATCGCAGCCCTCCTCTACGAGGCCATTCGGGGTGGCGAGCACCATGCCCAAGGTGCTCCCAACGACATCGCCGACGCCTTAGAGTCTATCCAAGCACAAGCTTCATCAAGCGAAAAGAACCATACGTGATCCGAGCAGCAGAGACGGAGACTTGATGACTGAGCCAAGACCAAAACTGACATTTAGTGTCAACGCCCAGCGCATCGATGAGCACGGGAGCTTGGCCCTGTGTAAGCCTGCCCCGCTCACACTCGACACGGATTTACGGGGACGACTCGACTCGATGCCTTCAACAAGGTCGCTCCTGGCACGACACTATCCGGCTTCTTGCGCCGCGCGGAAGGGGAGAATCTATGAAAAGCTGAAAAATACTCACTTCAGCGAGATAAACCCTTTGGTATAATGCCCTGATGCAAGCAGACAACCTCCCCCAAGATCCCTTCGGGCTTCTTTGTCTGCACCCCGTTCCTCAGAAGCGCCGCCAGCGTATGGGCGGCGTCCCTCCCTCTCCGCGCGATCCAACCCTCTAAGATCCTTAGTTGACCCGTGTGGCAAAGCCATAGTGGGCTCTCGCTTTTAATAACTTTTTTGGGGGGGAAGATGACCAATTCACTTATACTACTTTTTGGGGCCTTGCTCTGTGTTGACGGGGGGGAATACGCCAACACTAGCCTACGGGCGAGGGCTCGCAAATGTTAGCAATTGAGAAAGTTGCTTTCTTACTACTGATCGTCTGCCTCATCGCGATGGCAGCGCGACGGCTAAAGCTCCCCTACACCATTGGGCTGGTCGCCTCCGGGGCACTCCTCTCCTTCACGGGTCTGCTCTCTGGAGTCAGCCTAACCAAAGAACTGATCTTCTCCGCACTCCTGCCACCCTTAATCTTTGAGGCGGCGTTCTACATTCCCTGGAAAGAGCTTCGGATCGATCTCAAGCCAATTCTCTTGCTCGCAACCATCGGGGTTCTTCTCGCAATGGGACTCACGGCGGCGGGAATGCACTTCCTTGCAGGCTGGCCTTGGCAAGCGGCGCTGGTCTTTGGAACCCTCATCGCTGCCACCGACCCCGTCTCCGTGATTGCGACGTTCAAAGAGGCCGGGGTTCACGGGAGGCTCCGCCTGCTGGTCGAGGCCGAGAGTCTCTTTAATGATGGGACGGCGGCAGTGGTCTTCGGGGTAGTGTTCGTTTGGGCAACGAGTGGGCACGTAGCCCCGGGGCAGATCGGGCTGGATCTCCTTCGGGAAGTCGGCAGCGGCTGTCTCATCGGCCTGTTAGTGGCAGGTCTCGTGCTGTGGATCGCGGGTAAGACCGACGACCACCTGGTGGAGATTGCCCTCACGGTTGTCGCTGCCTACGGCTCGTTTCTACTAGCGCAGCACTTCCACTGTTCGGGCGTATTAGCGACACTATGCTGCGGCTTACTGCTGGGCAATGTTGGCTCCCTAGGCTCACTCTCCGATGCGGGGCGAGACGCGGTCGGTTCGTTCTGGGAGTTCGCGGCGTTCTCGGTCAACTCCATCATTTTCTTGTTGATCGGGGCGCAAGAGCATGGTTTACGGGGCCAGCTCCAGCACTATATCCGCCCGATTCTAATAGCGATTGTGGTTGTGACTCTGGGGCGTGGGGTGGCCGTCTACCCGCTGTGTGGGCTACTATCGCGCTCTAAGCTGGCGATCTCTCTGCCTTACCAGCACATTCTCTTCTGGGGAGGCCTGCGCGGTGCGCTGGCTCTTGCCCTCGTGCTGGGGCTTCCCGAGAACCTGCCAGGACGCGCCGAGCTGCTGGCAACGACTTTTGGAGTCGTGGTCTTCTCGGTTACCGTCCAAGGGCTGACCTTCATGCCACTCCTCAAGCGCCTAAAGCTACTGGGTGGGTAATGTGTGTGCGACAAGACAAGCCAGGCTTATACCGAGACCACCTTGGCGAGCTTTCGCACAAAGAGAAAGGCAACAACAGCAGAAAACCCAAAGCCCTCAGGCCATTTTGTGGCTCCGGAGAGGGTCAAAACGCCGCAGCTTCAATACGAGGCTCCCCAGAGAACAAAACTGTGGTACTGTGAAGGTGCATCTTTGCGTACTGGCTCTGGAAGCCGGTACGCTTTTTGTTTTTTATGAGGTGCAGACAAAGAGGTAAGCAGTGAGTAACAAAAAGACCGAGGCCAAAGAAGAGAGCCGTCATGTACGCACGGAGATGGCCCGTCACAGTGTAGACTGCGGCGAGGTGCAGGTGCAGTGTACCCATGGCGTGGTTCATCTCTACGGGCGCGTCCGGGCGATGCGGGGGCACGAAGCGACCTTCTCCGCAGAGCGCGATGCCCTGCTCAAGGGGCTGCGCCAGCGCTCCGGTGTCCGAGATGTAATCGCGGAGTGGCAGATTATGGGGTAGTGTCTGGGTACACTAGCCCTCATGGAAACAACCAAGACCAGTAAGCTCACACCGTTTCATATTGCGGTTCCCGTGCGCGATATCGCCGAGGCGCGGGAGTTTTATGGGGGCGTTCTCGGGTGCTCGGAGGGGCGCAGCGCGGCGCACTGGGTGGATTTCAGCCTCTTCGGGCACCAGTTTGTCTGTCACTTAAATCCCAACTTAGGCAAAGACGGCCAGCTTGCCTCGCACTACAACGGCGTGGACGGCCACGGGGTTCCTGTGCCCCACTACGGTGTGGTGCTGGAGATGCCTGTCTGGGAAGCGCTCGCGGCGCGGCTCAAAGAGGCAGGTGTGGTCTTTGTGATCGAGCCCTATATCCGCTTCGCCGGAGAAGTTGGGGAGCAGGCGACATTGTTTCTGATGGATCCGACCGGCAACGCGCTGGAGTTCAAAGCGTTCGCGGATATTAGCGGCCAGCTCTTCGCAACCTAAAAAAAGTGGTTTCCCTATGCGTTCTGTTTAAAGAGCCGCCGCGCAACGAGAGCGAGGACGAAGAGGCCAACGCCTGCCAGCGAGAACCCGATACCGTAGCCCTGCGTTTTAAACACCCATCCCAGCACTGCCGGGCCTGCCGCCTGCCCTAAAAAGAACGCGAAGGCGAAGAGCGAGACCGCCGTGCCGCGCATCTCCGGAGCCAGCTCGGTGGCACGAGTCTGGAGCGGGCCGTGCAGGGTATAGTAGCCCATCCCATAGATCACAATGGCCGGGATAAAGAACCACCAGACAGGGAGCCAGCCGATGAGCGTATAGCCGACCAACAGGAGCGAGCCCCCCAGAAGCAGCGCGCCCAGCTCCCCGATCCTAGGAACCAGCTTCTTCACCGACGCGCTGTAGATCAGTCCGCCGATGCCAAAGCAGCCCAGGAGCAGCCCGATTGTGAGATACGAGAGGGAAAAGCGCTCCTTAAGAGAGGCCCCCAGAAACAGCAGCCCCCCGAAGATGAAGAAGCCCTCGACAAAAGCCGTGCCCAGCACAATCCGGGTCATGGGCTTGGCCCAGAGCGTTCGATACGGTGCAAAAGAGAACTTCCGCTCCGGGCGGGGCGTCTCCGGCGCACGCTGGCTCTCGCGCCAGAGCAAAAATGCCATGAGCAGTGAGACACCCGCGAAGATGCGGTAGATCACTCGCCAGCTTAAATACTCCCCGAAGATGCCCCCCAGCGCACTGCCCAGGATCTGCCCCAGCATCAGGGCGCTCATGAACCGTCCGAGAGTTACCTGGCGTTCCTGGTAGGGAAACTTGTCGCCGATGTAGCCCAGCGAGAGCGGGATCACGGCGGCGGCGACTGTCCCCGTAAGAAAACGCAGCGCCGTGAAGAGGGGCAGGTTGGGCATGAAGCTGCCCAGAACTTCCCCCAGCGCAAAGAGCCCCAGCGCCGCCGCCATCACCTTGAGCTTACCGATCCTATCGCCCAGCGGGCCGTAGAAGAGCTGGAAGAGGCCGTAGGCAAAGGCATAGAGAGTCAGGGCGATACTGGCTCCCTCTTTGGTAACGTGCAGGTCGCTCGCAACGATCTTCAGGAGCGGGTCCATCACCCGCGCATCGGCCTGGACAAGAAAGGCGGCGGTTCCAAGGACGAGAAGCGAGGCGCGCGCCGAGGAGACATCGGATGCAGACGGGGTCACGGGGTTATGGCTTTCTTGGGGGGCATAGCGGGCAAGACGGCGCTTAGCTCTTTTTCAAAGAGGACGTACTCCAGGCGGTTGCGGGAGTTATCCGGGAGCGAGTTCCTCAGGAACTGATAGTAGCTGTCCGCCTCACGCCGTGCGCGGGTTCTATCGCCGAGCTTGTGGTAACAGAGCGCGATAAAGACACCGTTCATCATCTCATGCTGAAGGCTCTCGCTCTCCTGGAGCCGGGCCAGTGCTTCGCTGTAGCGCCCCGCTCGGTAGAGTGCGACCCCTAGTGTGTTGAGGACATTGGCCTTTCCCTCAGGAAGCTCGGTTTCCTGAAGTGCCGTCTGCGCCCGCGCGACGACCAGTGTGTAGTCTGGGAGCACATCCGGTAGGAGAACACAAGCCCAGGCGATATCGTTTTTGATGCCACGCTCAGGGTTGCTGAGGAGCGGGGCAACATGGGCCGTGTAGGCCGCCTTGTCCCCTTTTAGTGCCTCAACCTGCGCCTGCGCCACGGGGTTTTCCCAGGCGAGGCCCTTGGCCCAGATATCCGCACCTTTTTTCCGCTCCCCCAACCGCCAGTGTGCCTCTGCCTGAAGCGGGAAGATCGGCGACGGACAGTCCACGCCGCAAGTGTCGTCCGCCGCGCGGCTGACCCGACGCCAGTCGCCCTGGCGGGCAGCCTCCAGGAGCTGCGCACGCAGGATCTGTGTGCGCATCCGCTCTTCCGGGGAGACCCGTGCAGGATCAAAGAAGAAGCCCTCGGGCATACGATGCCTTGGTGTAAAGCGGTCGTAGAGCCCAAAGGCGATCCAGAATGCAAGGGGGGTGAGCAGGCCCGTTACCGCAAGGAGCATTCGTTGCCGCGTCTCTGGGGTTGCCTTCATGGTCGTATTGTACACGATTGTCTCGCCCCTGAGTTCGGTTTTCTTAGGTAAAATAGCTATATGAAACTCACCAAAGAAGAAAAAGCAGCGGGCTTACTCCTACCAGAGCGCCTGAATAAAGCAGTGCAGACATTCAATGATGTGGGCTATGTGGTGATCGAAAATGTCTACGATGCCGCGTTTCTCGACACGGTGCGCACGGCCTACGAAACAGAGCTGGCGCGGTTTATTCAGAGCAAAGGCGGGCTCGCCGCGCTGGAGGGCAAGACCTTCGGGAAGAACCACATCGGCTTCTTTCCCCCGCTACATCTGCCTCTGGCCCACACCCAGCTTGTGGCGCAGCCCGTGGCGGTTCAGCTCATGCAGGCACTGCTGGGCGAGGACATCCAGTGCGCGTTTTTCCATACCAATACCGCCCTGCCCGGCTCCGGAATCCAGCCCGTCCACCGAGACACTGGGCACTTGATGGGTGTCGCGCATCCGGTGGCGACCCTCGTGCTCAATATCCCACTCTGTGACTTCACCATTGCCAATGGCGCGACCGAGGTCTGGCCGGGGACGCACTCTATTATCGGGGGGGTGCTCGACGACGAGCGGGCGGCGGCGTTTCCCTCCGTGCGGACTGAAATCCCCGTGGGGAGCTTTATCCTGCGCGACATGCGCATGTGGCACCGAGGGATGCCCAACGACTCCGATAACCCACGCACCATGTACGCCATTGTCTATGAGCGCAGCTTTATCCGAACCCCTGTGATTACTGTCCCACGCACCACGTGGGAGTCTTGGTCCGACACCGCACGGCATATCTTCCGTCACAACCAGGTGGTGGAGGATACAGAGCACACCCCGCGCGTCTGGGGGGCCTAGCCCAGCAGGGCTCGTTAATGAGCCCCTACCCCTGCCTCCGCACCCGCCAGCGTCTCGCTCGCCTCTTCGTAGAGCCAGCCGGTGATTGCATTAGTGGTGGGGTTGAGAGTCACTCCGCGCCGACGGTGCGCCCAGCAGGCGTAGCTGACGGAGACAAAGAAGCTGGCGGGGAGGCGGTTCTGC
>JANNDD010000171.1:0-6306 GCA_031387365.1 Armatimonas sp.
TCAAGTATGGAAAAACGGACGCGCAAACCCAAAGAGCTAAATGTAAAGATTGCGACAAAACCTTCTCGATTAACCCAAAATCAAGAGTGGTCACTCCCGAAAAGACAGAGGCGATTCTGCGTCAACTCGAAGAGAGAACCATGATTCGAGGTATCTGCCGTGCTCTGAAATGTGGGCCGCAAACCGTCTATGCCACGTTAAAAAAAGTGGAAGCTCTCCCCGCCTTTGAAACCAGCGTCTTACCCGCCTACAAACGAGGCGAGCAGCCCAAACGTTGGGGAGACTCTGTCGAATGTGATGAAATCTGGGCTTTTGTCGGCAATAAGGGACTCTCAAAGATTAAATCCCCCCAGTGATCCAGCGGTGAAGTTACTGGGGCAAATGTCGACGAACCATTTCTCCTGTCCCGGCAGACGCTCAACCTTCGTCTCCAAAAACGCCATCGCCTTCTGACTTAAACTAACACCCGTTTGATAAATCCGACTTACCCACTGCACACAGGGATGCTTGTTCTTCCAACGCATCGTTGAGGCAAAACGAAGCACTGTCTCAACGCTCTCAAGCAAACTCCCATTCCAGTGCTGCTCAAGACGACCCCAGCAACGCTCAATGGGATTGTACTTGCTGTGATAAGGAGGATAGTAGGCAAGATAGATCCTCATACCCGTGGCCTGAGCAAAATCAACCAGACGAGACAGAAATTGAGTGCAAATTGAGTGCGGCGGCTATGATTCTCAGGACCATTGTCAAGGTTAAGAACTAAGGTACTCACGGACGAGAAGCGTGCCTTGTTGGATTCCCACCACTGGCATAAGATGTCGGCAAGGCAATCACTGGTGACTTTGGAAGTGACCCCGTAGAGAAAAAGTTCGTCGTATTTGGGAAGCAATATTCCCACCGGAGTTAGCACACCCGCACAGTGAAAGTCGTGATCCGCCGCGTGGACTTGAACGCGATTTGTCCCACCACGAGAGTAGGCACCCAATTTAACCGTCGCTTTGGCATCTATGCTTAGGCGTAAGAAACTCGCCTGAGAATCCGCATACTGGTTGATTTGATGGACCTGATCGAAGATGGCGTCGGTTACAGATCGGGTTGGTGAGTGCTACAGAAGCCACTCTCTTTCTTCAGAATGCCAACCAGTCCCCCTTCAACGTGGGGCAACAGATTCCGGTTACGGACTTCAATATCGAGGAAGCCAGGGAGCTAAATCTGCGCTTCTGGCGGGACACCCCACCCTGACGAGCCGTTTTTTGGAATTACTGCCGACAAATCCACACTTCCCTTCACTTTTACTTGAGGTCGCGCGTGAGGATGGCCCCTTTGGGGAGCACCTTGCACGAATGTGGGAGATATTTCAGGAGACACCTGAGTTTCGTAGCGCCGTTCAGAACACGATTTCGGGCAAGCCTTGCTCGGAAAAAGCCTTTCTTCGCCTACGCAGTGCGGGCGTTCTCGCGGGGCCCTCTAGTGATCTGGCAAGCGTACGGTGCACTCTCTATGCCCAGTATCTGGAAAGAAAATTAACACCATGAATAATCAACCGTAATGTACTCTTAGAAAAATACGATGGTCAAGTTGGGGATGAGAGGATATGGGTCATGACTACCTCGGGGGCGACTTCACCATTTAGCGTAGGAATACAGGCGATACAGTAAAGGGCCAACTTTGTCAATTTGAATTGACAAAGTTGGCCCTTTACAGGGAGCCGTCTTCATGATAAAAATCACATCACATAACTGAGTGACTATATCCCGTGACATCACATGGAATCAGGGCCATATAAACTACACCCCAGAAAAAAATCCTCTCTTTTTTTGGTATTTGATAAGAAAACAGAAAAATGTGAGCTATAATGACTAGCAATCTAGACAAACAATCTCGGGTTCACTCTATGAGGGTGTGGGGAGTTCATCCCCTTAAGCAGGCAAAAGTGTATGGCTGGTAGGACTAAAATAACGGAAGACTTAACCGCAACACAAGCAGCACAGGTGCTGGGTGTCTCTGCGGAGACTCTCCGTCGGATGGATCGACGGGGAGACCTTAGTCCTTCCAAGCGAATTGGCAACCGGCGCATTTATACTCCAGACGACGTTGGACGCCTGCGAGAGATGCTCGGGGGCAAGCGTCGTAAAGTGAGCGCCACTATCGCCCTGGTGAACCAGAAGGGCGGCGTGGGTAAGACTACGGTGGCGATCAACCTAGGAGGCGCACTGGCAACCCAAGGGTACCGCGTCTTGATTGTTGATTTTGATCCCCAGGCGAACTGCTCCTTTGGCCTAGATGTGCTCTGGAACGACATTGAGTCCTCTATCGCCGATGTGATTGGCTTCGAGGCGGCAGGTCCTTCAAAGACCCTTACCGAGGTCATCCGCCGCGTGAGCTACCACCCCAACCTCTATCTCGCGCCATCTCACTTGAACCTGGCCGCTGCCGAGATGATGCTCCACAGCGCTATGGGGCGTGAGCTTAAACTCGATAAGGCGCTCGATAGTGTGCGAAGCGACTACGACTTTATTCTGATTGATGCACCACCCTCGCTGGGTCTGCTCTCGATCAATGCGATGGTGGCTGCAGATGCCTTGCTTGTCCCTATTGATGGAGCCTTCGCGCTAGAGGGAGTGCGCCAGCTCCTCAATACCCGCAAAGGCTGTGCAGAGCTCTCACGCCATCCGATCCATGTCCTAGGAGCCGTACTCAATCGGCAACGTATTATTACTGCCAACTCAGTCGCAATAAGAGACATGGCGGTTCAGATATTTGGACGCCGGATGTTTGAGACTGTCATCCCGGAGCGCACTGCCGTTGATGGGTCAACCGCTACGCGCCAACCCATCGTTTTCTCGCGCCAGCCAGAAGCCGATCCCTATTTTGAACTTGCAGAGGAGGTGACGCGAAGTGTCGCAGAAATCATTGGCAACTAGCTTATCTGAGCGCACGACCCGCCTGACCATGGGTCTTGCCCAGACAGCCGCAGCAGCCTCGGCTCTCCTTGAAGAGGGGGATCGTCGGCACGCGGGTATCCCTGAAGACGCTCGGGATCTGCTACTCGATGATATTGAGCCCGATCCTCTGCAACCACGGCGCACCTTTGAGGAACCAGAGCTACGCGCATTGGCTGAAGATATTGCAAGGCGTGGAGTCCTTTCAGCCATTCTAGTACGACCACCCATTGTTCCACTGGGTAAATATCGCCTGGTATGTGGGGAGCGCCGCTGGCGAGCATCACGCATGGCAGGCCTAGTGCGCATCCCCACACGTGTTCGTGAGCTACGCGACGATGAAGTGCGAGCAGCGCAGCTCGCAGAGAATATCCTTCGTGCAGATCTCAACGATATTGAGAAAGGGCGCTCCCTACGAGAGCTCTACGATATTCGTAAGGAAGAGAACGTCCGCACGACTTGGGAAGCCGTTGCAGAAGAAGTCGGTCTTGGTCGAGCCCGCATCCACGACCTTTTCCACCTAGCGAGCCTTCCTGTTTCTATAGCGACGTTGATTGAATCAGGCAGACTCTCCGGTAGCCATGGAATCGCCCTACAGCGTGCTCAGTCCCAGCTTGGCGAAGAGAGCGTCATCCAGCTCGCCCAAGAAGCAGCACGCCCCGAAGGTCGTCGCACAGGGAGCTTTGGCCTCTCCGTCGTGGCGCTGCGGGAACGCATCCAGTTTCTTCTAAAGGGAGAGGCTGCTCCCAAACCAGAAGAAGCCCCCGTTGCGATAGTAGCACGACCTTTTATCCAGAAAACCCTCCATGCAATCGCTACGGGCAAGCTTAAACCCGAAGAGCATGCAGAGCTACTTCGCGCCCTAGAAAGCTACCAAGTAAACCCCTCGGAAACAGAGGAGGCAGACCAATGAAGCGAAATGTAAGATGGCTGAGCTATCTACAGTACTCTAAAACATCAGCGGGGAGGATTGAAATCCTCCCCGCTGATGTTTTTAAGCCCCTCGTGACTGTCGGTGGATATCCCCCGACAGCACGGGCAGTCATCAGGATGTCACACAGCGCCTACCACACCCTAACTTTGTCAATTCAAATTGACAAAGTTACCCCAAATCGAGAGTTTTCCATGTACGACGAAAGATCACCACAGCAGCAACTCGCTCAAAAAACATCGTGCGATGTCCCCCGATGTTTTTCTGCACTGCGACGACAGAAACGGAACGCCTCAAGCTTTCCAGGAGGAGGGGCGCAATGAGCGACTTTGAGGGCTTCCAGCCGCTAGAGGCCAACTTCACACCAACCCCCAATCAGTTCTTCGACTATGTGGTACCTAACTTCCCACCCTGCGTTGTCTCTGTCGTTGCCACAATCATCCGGGCAACCCTGGGCTGGACAGACCCTCTCACGGGAGAAAAGCGCATTGAGGCGGAGCTATCTGTGGCCGATATTCAGCGCCGAGCCAAACTCGCACGCAACTCTGCACGAGACGGTATCCGGGGAGCACTGACAGCAAAGTTGATCGTTGAGACAGCAGAAACCTATGCCACGAGCGGTGCGCGTTATGCTCTGCGCTGGAGCGACGAAGCACGTCAACGCGCTGCTATCGAGCGTCAGCGCAGAGCCCTGGATGACACGCCAGCCCGACCTAAAACTTCACTTCTGGAGGAAGAAGAGGGAGGGGGTCAAAAATTGACCGGGTCAAAAATTGACCGGGTCAAAAATTGCCCCCCATATAAAGAAAGAGATTCCCAGAAAAAGAAAGATACGAATGTATCTGTAAAGAAAGCGTTGAACGTTAGCGAAGACGCCCAAGAAACCCAGACAGCAGGGGCCTCAACGTCTAACGAGGGGGGAAAAGGCATATATGCCATCAGGGACAAAGCCGTCTCAGAGCTGGTAGTCCTCACCGGAGACGCAGGGAGTCTAAGGCGTTTTGAGCAGCTCTGGGAGATCGCAGAAGGGAAAGGGACGCTCGATGCCTGGGATGCGGCTCTACGAGCCACACGAAGGCGTCTGAGTGGCAATGCAAAGCAAACCTTAGACCGACCAGGAGCTTATTTCGACAAGATCTGCGTTAGTGAGCTAGAAAAGCGCGAAGTCTTCGTTCCCACCATCGCCGAGAAGCAGGCAGAGCTGGGCGTAGGGGATACCATCCGCCAAGGGCTCTTCGGCCAGGAGAGTCAAACCGTCGAAGAGGACAAGCCAGTCGAAGAGGACAAGCCAGCGCCGCAAGAAGCGATCACGAAGATTGTAGCTGCACCATCACCGACTGCTGCGGAATTAGCGGCTGAGCTGGCCGCACTAGAGAGCCAGGGTGGAGCACCCTACGAAGCATTCCAGAGCCTCTGTGAGGCCGAGCGCAAGCGCTACGAAGCAGAGATGGGGAAGGTCAGCCCGACAAGCCGAGAGCGCCTGCTGGCCGTCTTTGACCGACCCGAAAAGCAACGTGACTTATACAAGAAGTGGAAAGCTGCCAGCGGTCATTAGAACTGAAAGGGTTTACTTTTGCTTCTGAGCAGAAGGCCTGATCCCGTGAGTAATCTAATTCCGTGAGAGTGGGGAATTGTAGCAAGCAGATGTGTTGTAGAGAATGAAAGGCGTTTTTTCAATGGCAGAAACAATACAGATTCAGGTCAATGGAGCCCAGCGCGAGGTAGCGCCCGCGCCCGAACGGAGCTTGCTGCATGTCCTGCGCGAAGACCTCAACCTTACGGGCACTCGATTTGACTGTGGGGAGGCGAGCTGCGGAGCGTGCACCATTCTTGAAGATGCCCTTCAGTGTGGCTACTGCACCTCGGGGATGATCCTGGCAAGTGTGGCCCTGCTCAAGAAGAACCCCAGACCCGACGAGGCCGCGATTGTCGGGGCGCTTCAGGGCAATGTCTGTCGCTGTGGCACCTGTCGGCGCATCCTTCGGGCTGTTCAGCGAGCCTCGCAGGAGGCATGGTTCACCTTCCATAGAGTGTGGGAGCGGAGAGTACGATAATGAGTAGCATGAGACGGGGTGTGCGTACTGAAGAGATGCAGGAGCAAGAGCGGAGCAAGTCTGGGCTTCTGCTCCGTGGCCGCTTGGCAAAAGAGCTGGGCCAGCATGATGAAGCGGCGAAGCTTTTTGGAGAGGCGGCGGGCTGCTGGTTCCAAACGCTCCCCAAACACTGCGAGAGCGGAGGGATCGCCTTTGGGCGGAGCAAAAGGAGCCATTATCTGGTACTTTCTCATTTGATAGGGGTTGAACAAACATAGCTGTTAAAAAGGGACACCTGCAAAATGGGGGCCAAACTATAGTCATTGTCAAAATGGTTGATCGGTAGGGTTTGAAGCCTGCCTCTACGGAGAGGTCATGCCTGCCGTGCCTCATAGATGAC
>JANNDD010000187.1:0-22218 GCA_031387365.1 Armatimonas sp.
CCAATACGAAGCAGCTTGCCCTGGGAGTTTATATGTACGCTCAGGACTACGACGAGACTCTTCCCGTTGCCGGTTACAACGCTCAATGTCGTGGTCGCTGGCAGTGGCAGATTTTCCCGTACGTGAAAAACGAGCAGGTCTTTACTTGTCCCAACCTTGCCAGTTCCCCTTGGCGAGCGACAGTTGCTAACTATCAGCCTGGTGGCACTCTTAATGACAATGGTTGTCCTAATTCACCTGTCGTTTTGCGAGTAGGCCAACAAGACAAAGGTGGCTATGGTTGGAACTATGCTCTGCATGGTGCGTCAGGTGGTGTGACCGGAGCGGCACTTCATGTGGCATCCGGTTACACACTTGCCGCAATCAACAAGCCAGCGGATACTATCTGTATTGGTGAAACAGGGATTTTACCAGGAAGCGCTGCCGCCGAATCAGGTTGGGCAATGATGGCCTACGATCCCCGTGAAAATGCCTCCGCTGCGTTCAACCAGGTAGGACTCCTGCCCCAGTTCCGACACCAAACAAGCGAGACACGTAGTATTGGGGCTCCTGCAGATCGAGTACGCAACGTTCCCTTTAAAGGCAATGCCAACTTTGTCTTCCTTGATGGACATGCAAAGAGTCTGAATATTGGCACAGCAATGGAGAAAGCTCCCTATGTGAACGGCGTTCCTATGGAAGATGGGAATGTGTTGCAAAGAGCCTCTACCTTGCCTGTTGCCCATGTGCGCTTCGATATCGAGTACATTCGGTTCAACATTTATTAGGTAGAGTGTTGTGATACTCACAGAGAGCCTGACCAAGTGGTCAGGCTCTTTTTTTGTAATAGAGGGTACAATGCCCGCGTTATGCCACAACGCTACCGTACTATTTTGCTTTTTGGTCGTCCTGGCTCCGGGAAGGGCACGATTGGAAAAGTTCTAGGAGCCGTGCCGGGCTTCTTTCACATGGCCTGCGGCGACACGTTTCGCACGCTGGATCTCTCGACGGATCTAGGGAAGATCTTCGCCGATTACTCCTCGCGCGGGGAGCTGGTGCCCGACGAGTCCACCGTCAAGCTCTGGAAAGTGACCTGCAATGCCCAAGTGGACACGCACCGCTACCGTCCCGACTCAGATCTGCTGATTCTCGACGGGATCCCGCGTAATCTGGAGCAGGCAAAGCTCATGGAGGAGTACATTAAGGTGGAGCGTGTCTTTCACCTGGTCTGCACCGACGAAGCCGAGATGATGGCCCGCTTGCGCCGCCGTGCGCTCCGGGAGAACCGCTTCGATGATGCCTCCGAGGACGTGATTCGCCACCGCTGGCAGGTCTACACCGACGAGACACGCCCGGTGCTGAACTTCTATGCCCCGGAAAAGATCGAGCGCGTGGACGCGATGGGCTCGCCTGCGAAAGTGATCCACGATATTCTCGGGCGCATGATGGGCTGGGGACTGATCAAGTAGATGCAAGCGATACGTTTTCATCAGTTTGGCGGGCCTGAAGTGCTTCAGCTCGACGATATCCCTGCTCCCACGCCAGGGCCGGGTGAGGTTTTGATTACCGTCAAGGCGAGTGGAGTCAACCCCGTGGACACCTACATTCGCGCGGGTATTTACGGCGAGCGGCCGCTGCCCTTCACGCCGGGCCTCGATCCCGCTGGAGTGGTCGAAGCCGTAGGCCCAGACGTCACGGGCGTGTCGCTCGGGCAGCGAGTCTACGCCGCCGGGGTGAAAACCGGAGCCTACGCCGAAAAATGCCTCGCCGATGCCCGCTTAGTCTTCCCTTTACACGATTCAATCTCGTTTGCGCAGGCGGCGGGAATCAATGTTCCCTACGCCACCGCCTACCGTGCGTTGGTCGGGCGGGCGCAGTCCAAGGCTGGGGAGCGCGTGCTCGTGCACGGCGCGTCTGGTGGTGTCGGGATTGCGGCCTGTCAGCTTGCACGGGCGCTGGGTTTGCACGTCACAGGCACCGCGAGTACGCCTGAGGGCAGAGCGCTGATTCAGCGTGAGGGCGCACACACGGCGCTGGATCACACGCAAGACGGCTACTTAGAGGGCCAGAGCTTCGATGTGATAATCGAGATGCTCGCCAACGTGAACCTCGCTCGGGATTTAACGGCGCTGAATCGCTACGGGCGTGTGGTCATTATCGGCAATCGCGGGACTGTCGAGATCAATCCACGTGAGACAATGAGCCGCGACGCGGCGATTCTAGGCATGACACTCTTTAATGTGCCACCTTCGGAGCTGCAAAGTATTCATGCCGCGCTCTATGCGGGGCTGGAAAACGGGACACTACGCCCCGTGGTCGGGCAGGAGTTTGCGCTACCCGATGCAGCGGCGGCTCAGCTCGCGGTAATGGCACCCGGCAAGCTGGGAAAGATCGTGCTGGTGGTGTAGCCCACGAACACAAAACGGTGGGAGGGCTTTTGTTTTTTGCTAAGATTCTCACAATAGGAGAAGTGATACAGCAGAACCCAAAAATTTTAGCGAGTGACGAGAACGAGTGGCCCCGTGGGCACCGTGTGATTCTGTATGCCGACTCGGAAGAGCACTCCGATGGTGCAGAGCCGTTCGCGCTCTTGCAGGCGATGATCCAGCAGTACGGTGGGCACGTCTATTCGCACACGGGCGTAGCTGTGATCGCAGCCTTTGAGCGCATGCAGGATGCCAGCGAGCTGGCGGCGGACTTCCAGCAGAAGAGGCGCACACCAGAGAGCATATCCCCTGTACGAATGGGGATTCACTGGCTAGGCGACAGCTCTGTGACACACCTGGACGATCGGAGCCTTGCCTCGCGCATTGCGTGGCTAGCGGAGGGCGGGCAGGTGCTGCTCTCGGAGGCAGCAAAGGCGGCACTCTGTGGCACGGCGGAACCGCCACTCGCCCTACATTGCTGGCCAAGCCGACGGCTAATCCAAGGGGCTCCTACCGAGGATCTCTACGAGCTGCTCTATCCAGGACGCACGCCAAAAGAGCCGGGGGCACGTTTTTTTTTATTGGCGGGGGGCTTTACGGGCACACAAGAGCCGTATGTAGTGCGCAAGAGCAAAGAGGATGAGGTCTTGCAGGCGCTCCTGTCGGAGGATACCACAGCGGGGCGCGTGGTGGCTCTCCTGGGGCCAAGTGGTGCAGGCAAGACACGGCTGGCAGTGCGGTGCGCAGTGGATCTTGCTGGGCTGCTGAAACAAAATGTTTACTTTGTCGCGATTCATTCACCGACGGCGGCTCTACGGGAGGGAGTGGCGAGCAGGCTCGGGGAGCGAATTGGGCTAAACAATGCGGATCGTGATCCTGCGGGGGTGCTGGCATGGGCGGCACGTACCGAATCCATCCTGGTTCTAGATCACGATGAGCTGATGGTAAGTGCGGATGGACGAAGTTTTATCGAGAGTCTCGTGCGGCCCGGTAAAGTACGGGTGCTTCTTACATCAAGAGGTACAGCGAGTACAGCGGCGCTTCCAGAGTGGGAACAGGAGATATCGCTCCACGAAGGAATGGAGCCGGACGAGGCGGAGCGGCTTTTCGTCGAAACGGTGCAGCGGCAAGTAAAGGGCTGGCATGTGCCGGAGCCACGTCAGCACTTTGAGGAGGTTCTTGCGCTGACGCGCTCGCTCCCACTCTGCGTCGAGCTGGTCGCTGCGCAGCTCGCCACGGAGACACTCCAGAAGATCGCTGAGGCTTTAGGTGGCGCTAGTACAATGGGCGATGAGAGCGTGCTCACGCATTGTCTGAGCTGGGCGTGGCGGAATCTACAGAAGGCGGATCAGGAGACACTGCGCCTCTGTGGGCTGTTTGCCGCTCGAAGTGGGCTTTCCACTCTCACGCGCATCGCGGAAAATGAGAAAGGGGCTGTTTTAAGCTCCCTCACTCGGTTGAGTCGTGCCGGGCTCGCCCAAATAGATGCGGTCACGGGGGACTTTGCCCTGCATCCGAGCATTCTCCGCTATGCCAGAACACGCCTGGAAGAGCGCACCGACCACGCCCTGCTGGCCGCACGATTTGTCCGGGCCTACCGAGATATCCTGCCCGACGATGGAAATAACCTTCTTCCGGAACAAGCCGAGATACTGCTGAAAGAATGGGAGAATCTATTGCAAGCGCACCACTATGCCGTGCGTGCAAAAGACTTCAAGGCGGCAATGCACTTTCAGCAGCTCAGTACGGTTGCTCTCAAACACGGCAAGATGAGGGACTTCATTAGCCTTGTTGAAGCCACAAACAGCCTCACACAAATTCCTGAGTTTGCGCTCCGCGATAATGCCGACCAGTGGCAAGCAACACTCCAGAACACGCTCGGGATGGCGTACAGCAACCTACCCTCGGGCGATCGTGAGACGAATCTCCGTGCGGCGACAGTGTGCTATGAGGCGGCACTGCGTGTCTATACGAAGGAGCGGTACCCCAAAGACTGGGCCATGACGCAGAATAACCTGGGCCTAGCCTACCGTAACTTATCCTCCGGGGATCGAGACACGAATGTACGGGCTGCCATTGACTGCTATGAGTCTGCACTCAAGGTCTATACCGAAGAGCGCTTCCAGATGGACTGGGCCATGACCCAAAATAACCTGGGCCTCGCTTACTGCAACCTACCCTCAGGAGATCGTGATGCGAATCTGCGTGCGGCGATCGGGTTTTTCCAGGCAGCCCTAGGGGTTCGAACCGAGGAGCGCTTCCCGATGGACTGGGCCATGCTACAGAATAATCTGGGCGAGGCCCTCCGGAAGCTATCCTCTGGGGATCGCGAGACAAATCTCCGTGCGGCTATTGCCTGTTTTGAGTGCGCCCTGAAGGTCTACACACACGAGCAGCTCCCGACGGACTGGGCTCTGACACAAAATAAGCTAGGCAATGTGTACAACGAAATGGTATCGAATAATCACGATGCGAATGTTCGTCTTGCGATTGCTTGCTACGAATCCGCCCTGAAGGTCTATACCGAAGAGGAGTTTCCCACAGAGTGGGCTCTGACACAGGACTGTCTTGGCACTGCCTACAGCAACGTACTCTCGGGAAATCGTCTGACAAACCTTCGGGCTGCTATGGCTTGCTATGAGGCTGCACTGCGCGTGAGAACCGAGACACGGTTTCCCGTTGACTGGGCAACCACGCTTTTCAATCGAGCGCTTCTAGAGAAAGAAGCCGGGCTAGATGAGCAAGCGCGAGTGGATATGGAGAGGGCATGGCAGGTATTTGTAGAGTATGGTGTCCAGATGAATATTGAGCAAGCCGAGCGCTCCTTAAGAACATGGACAAAACCGACGACTCTGTTTTCAAGGTGGCGAGCTCTGCCTTTAGGAATGGGGATTGTTGTTGTGATCAGTGTGATGAGTATTGTTTGGGTGCTAGGTAAATTAATCGCCGGGGCGCTCCATCGACCTCTCTAGTTCCCTGGTGCGAAAGATATTATTTGATTTGGGGAACTGTCAGAATGTTAAAGTCGCTTTAGCCTATGTGATGAAATTTACAGCTAATATGATGGTGATTGCATGTCCGCCAGAGAGTGCATCAAGCTCTCTTATCTCTTCTTTGAAGGAACTGGGGACACAAGTTCTAGTGGTGACGGATGGCCTGAAGGCTTTTGAACTTGCGCAGCAGAGTGGGGTTGAGCTGATTGTTTTGGTAGAACCACTACCTGTCCTCTCTGGTTTATCCGCCTGTAGTGCTCTGCGTGAAGCGCGTGTTACTGCTCCCATTCTCCTCTTATGCCCACCGGACACGCTCGCGGCTGGCCTCGACGCTGGGGCGGATTGTGCTTTGCCTTTGGAGGGTAACGACGACGTGGTACGGGCACAGCTCCGTGCGCTTCTGCGACGGGTGGCGCTGGATGGTAGCCCGTTGCGCATTGCCGATCTCTCCCTCGACACAAATACTCGCCGTGCGGAGCGGGCGGGGAAGGTGATCCTGCTCTCGGCTACAGAGTACACGCTCCTGGAGCTACTGATGCGCCGTGCGGGGCGAGTCGTTTCCCGTGAGGAGATTATGGAGCATGTCTGGCTGGGAGAGAGCCGGGCTAGCGATAACGTGCTGGATGTCTACGTGAGCTACCTGCGCACCAAGGTGGATCGAGACTTTCCCGTCGCCCTGATCCGCACGGTACGCAGTCAGGGCTACACGATCGCCGCCGGTTGAAACCGGCGTCTGCAATGGCGTTCCGCCGCAAAGCCTGTTCCAGGCTACCGAACTTAGTTTCCCCAGCCTGGAACAGGCTTTGCGGCTGAGGGACGAAGCCATTGCAGACGCCCAATTTTATTGGGCGGCTACAAGCGAATCCAGCGGCTCTCTTTTGCCCCCTGGTAGATCGCTTCCATCACCAGGTTACGGTACGCCGCCTCCGATGCCCCCACCAAGGGGGCATCATCGCTCTTGCCGCACACCCGATCCAGAAACGCGTCTAGCCCGGCGGGAATTGCGCCCGGTAGCTCTGCTGTACGCACGGGCTGGCTGCCGTCCATGGTGGGCACGTGCTTACTCTGAAAGTAGAGCTTGTCCTGGATAATCGCCGCATGGCCCTCGGTGCCGGAGACCAGGAGGCGCACCGGATCCGCAATATCATCCCAGGCGGCGGCCAGGGTCGCGATGACGCCACTTTCAAAGCGCAGCATGCCCTCGCCGGTCTCATCACAGCCCTCGTAGCGTGCCGTGCCGCTGTCGAGCTGGCCGGTGGCCTGCGCCACGGGGCCAAAGAGCCAGAGCAAAATATCTAAAACGTGTGTACCCAGATCCCCAAAGCCGCCACACCCGGCAATGCTCGGATCGGCCATCCAGCGCCACTCGCCGTCGAACCAGCCGCCCAGTGCACCGCTGTGGCAGTTGCTCATCCGAGCGCGGGTGATCTTGCCAAAGCTTCCCTTCTCGATCTGCTCTTTGACAAAGCGTAGCTTGGCATCGCCTCGCGAGAAATAGCCCGTGGAGAACAGCAGACCCGTGCTCTCAATCGCCTCTGCCATAAGTTTTGCATCGGCTCCCGCAAAGCCCAGCGGCTTCTCCACAAAGACATGCTTGCCCGCTGCTGCCACCTTGGGCACGATATCTATGTGCCGGTTGGTCTCGGTGCAGACAATCACCGCCGCGATCTCAGAGTCGGCTAAAATCGCCTCCAAGCTGGCCTCCACGACGGCACCCGGTAGCTCAGCGGCGCGCCTGCTGGCACGCTCAAGGTCATGATCCCAGACATACTTCACGCAAACACTATCGGTGCGGCGGTTGATATTGTGAATAAAGCCGGGTGTGTGGATATGCGCACACCCGATAAAGGCTAGATTTGTCATGGGGCTTGATTCAAGATGAACCCGAGAAATTCCTGCCGAGCGGAGGGCGGGTACAATAGCCACTATGTCCAGCACGCCTTTTGGCCTCACCGTTTCCTACCTCGCCTATCCGGAGCGCACGACGCTCACCGATCCCAAGCCTGTATTTTCATGGTGCCTTGAAGACGGCACGCAGAGTGTCTACCAGCTTCAGGTGCTTGCCGAGAGTGGACAGGTGCTCTGGGACAGCGGGCGGGTGGCCTCGGCGCAGTCCGTTGGTGTGCGCTACGGGGGCAGTGGGCTCTTCTCCAAGCAGACGTTTACCTGGAAAGTGCGTGTCTGGCGGGCGGGGAGCAGCCGGGGCAGTGCGTGGAGCAAGCCGCAGGGATTTGCTACTGGGCGTGTTGGGCTGACTCCGTTTCCACAGCCCAAGAACGATAGCTGGGAGAACCGCAACCCGCTGGAGCTGACCGAGATTGAGCCCGAGCGGATCATCAAGCGCGGTGATGGCACCTACTTTGTGGACTTTGGCCGAGCGTGGTTTGGGACACTCCACTTGCGAGGCCCGGCGGCAGCGCGTGTGATCGTGCACTTTGGCGAGAAGCTAGCCACGAAAAACAGCATTGACCGCAAGCCTCCTGGCAGTGTCTGCTACCGCACCACGGAGACACTTCTCTCCGCACGGGAGCGTGTTCTGGTGCCCACGCCCAAGGCTCCCTTCTCCTCAGGAGCTCGGCGCGGTGCGGTCTTGATCCCGCCTGGCTACGAGGAAGTCCTGCCGTTCCGAGCGATTGAGGTCGAGGGCTGGCCGGGGGAATTGAAGAAAGAGCACGTTCGGCTACATGCACTGCATAGTGCTTTCGACGATAGAGCCGCCGCATTTTCCTGCTCCGATCCGACACTTGACGCCGTCTGGAAGCTCTGCCAGCACACTTTTAAGGCCACCAGCTTTTTAGGCGTTTCGATTGATGGTGAGCGCGAACGGACTCCCTATGAGGCGGATGCCTATATCGCACAGCTTGGGCACTGCCATATGGAGCGGGACTGGGCCCTCTACCGCTGGACCCTGGAGTATCTACTTACTTACAGCACCTGGCCGACCGAGTGGGCACACCACTTAATTCTCATGGCCGAGGCCGACTGGGAGTTTACGGGTGATACCACGTTCGCCAATCGCCTCTGGGAGCGCTTGGAGCGCAAGTTGCTACGCTCAAAAGCTCGCCCTGATGGCCTGCTGGTCGCGGGTGCTATTGTGGACTGGCCACAAGCGGAGCGGGATGGTTTCGGGGGGGGCGTGCAGGCAACCGACAATCGCCAGATGGCCG
Source organism: Armatimonas sp. (assembly GCA_031387365.1). GTDB lineage: Bacteria > Armatimonadota > Armatimonadia > Armatimonadales > Armatimonadaceae > Armatimonas. The sequence continues at coordinate 8,566 of JANNDD010000187.1, forward strand.
GGCCGATGGTCAATAGTGTCGCCAATGCTTTCTACTGGCACGCCTTGATGGGGATGGCTCGGCTAGCAAAGGCTCTAGGCAAACCAGGCACGGACTATGAACAAGAGGCGGAGCGTGTGCGGAAAGCCTACCACGCCGTATTTCTCGATTCCGCTCGGGGTGTTTTTAGAGACGGTGAGGGCAGCACGCACGCTTCGCTCCATGCCAACCTCTTCCCACTGGCCTTCGGTCTGGTTCCCGATGCCCATGTGCCCACCGTGCTCGCTCTCGTTAAGAGCAAGGGGATGGCGTGCAGTGTCTACGCGGCGCAGTATCTTCTTGAGGCGCTCTTTGCCGAGGGCGAGGCGGAAGCGGCGATAAAACTGATGCTTGCGCCCGGGGATCGCTCGTGGCGGCACATGCTGGAGATGGGGGCGACCATGACGGCGGAGGCGTGGGATGCGAAATACAAGCCGAACCTCACCTTTAGCCACGCCTGGGGCGCCGCGCCCGCCAACTTGATTCCGCGTGGTCTTTTTGGCTTGGAGCCTCTGGAGCCGGGCTATGGAAAGGTTGCCCTCAAGCCACAAACCGGCGGACTCTCCTGGGCAAAGCTCACCGTCCCAACTATCCGTGGCCCGCTCAAACTCGCCTTTGATACCCGGCGTGGTGGCTTCGCCTTCGAAGTCGAGCTGCCGGGAAATGTCACCGCTGAGGTCACGCTTCCCGGTGAAAAAACACCACGGATTCTGGGCTCTGGCAAGCATCAGCTCCGCACGTGAATTCAATCTAATCTGGGGACTGTAGCCCGAATCTCAGGGAGGCGGCATTTGTGCTGTCGCGGGTAATCGGCTCGGTTGGCTGCATGCCTACTTTTTCCAGCACCCGCTTCGCAGCAAGGTTCTCGGATTGGCACTCGGCAAAGAGGTACTGCATGTTTTGCTGCTCGAAGCCGTAGCGAAGCAGTGCTCGGACCGCCTCCGTGGCATAGCCCTGCCCCCAGTAGTCTTGGTTGAGGGTGAAGGCAATGCCAGCGTGGTTAGGACTGTCGCGCTCCGGCCCGAGGCGACAGTGGCCGATGAGCTGACCATTGGTTCGCAGCGTAATCGCAAAGCTATAGGGCAGAGCTTCGGAATAGGCAGGGCCGTCGGTGTCCTCAAAGGGCCGTAGGAAAAGCCGTTTTGTGGGTATGGTCGTCTGTGACATGAGGAGACTATATCACTTGTTCGTTCTTCGCGTTAGATTTTCTGTGTTTTTCCGATGAGAGGGGTGTGATGTTTTTTCGTAAGCCGCAGATAACGGCAGACCTCCTGCGCATACGCTATTTGGGGGTGGTGCTGGCTTATGTGGCTACCCGTGTGGGATGCGATGCTGCAGAGGACATTACTGCGGAGGTCTTTGGTGCGGCATTTCGGGCGCTTCACCGGTGCCCCTCTCCCGCTACCTGTGGGGAGCCGCACGATCCGGCGCGGGCCTGGCTCTTTGGGATCGCACGACACAAAGTTGCCGATCACTGCCGCCGTCATCGCGACAACCTACCCCTCTCGGAGAACCTACAGGCCCACGGTGGCCCGGAAGCTGCCGCCGAGGCGCGGGAAGTGGCACAGGTACTACGCCAGATTCTCGACCTACTCCCACCACTCCAAAAAGAAGCGCTGCTCCTTAAGTATGTCGAGCAGCTTAGCCTGACGGAGATCAGTCTGGCGCTGGGAAAGTCCGAGACGGCAATCTCGCAGCTTCTTTACCGTGCCCGCCAGAGCGCCCGCGCTCACGGCAGACCCTATTTTTGTGAGGAGGAATCCCTGTGAATCTTGATGACGACAAAGCCTTTCAGAAAACACTGCCCAAGCTCCGAGTTGCGCCCGTGCCCAGCACGACTCTTGAGAAGCGTATTGCCGCACTGGGTGAAAAGCGCCGTCCCAGCCGCGTACTGGCAATGGCGGTGGGGGGGCTGGCTGTGGCAGGGGCGCTCGCCGGGTTATTTCTTGTGCCGCGCATCGCCCTTGCCAGAGCGTTAGAGGAAGCACAAAAAGGGCTGCAGTCGGAGCGACTCCATACGCGCATGACCTGGTTTGTCGGGAAAAAGAAGTCAGTGAAAGAGACCTGGTATGCGTCTGGAAAACTTCGGAGCGACTTTCTTAGTAGCCATGAGCATCTGGTAGAGATTGTTGAGAAGGATCGCCGCTGGCTCTACTACCCACACCTGGAAATTGCAACCTGGCAGCACAATACAGACACAATCAAGTGGATTGCGGCGGCAGAAAGTGAGGCACGAAACGCGACGGAGGCGGGTCTGCGTCTGCTGCGCCGTGAGCCGGGAGTCGTGGATGAAGGCGAGGTGGTGCTAGAAGGGCGGCGCTTCCGGCGACTGACGCAAACCACTACCCAGAAAGAAGGGCTCCTACGCGGCGAGGTGCGCTCAGAGAGCTTGGTAGACCTGCAAGAGCGGCGACTCGCGCGAGTTGAACTCCAGATGCACGGCTCTGGTGGCTGGAAGACGCGTGTTCGCCTGGAGTACTACGCGGGCTCCCAAACGCCGGAAGGTTTTTTTGAGCCAACGTTCCCCCGCGCAAAAATCTACAACCTGGATGCGTTTGGCGCAGAGATTGGCAGGCGCTTTGCGAGGCCACTCGCTGTCAAGAAATTTGCCTCCCGCACCATTGCCCTACGTGATGTACAAGTGAACTCCGAGGGCGATATCTTCGTGCTCTTCACGGATGGCGCACGGGAGAATAAGCCTCATAAAGAAGCAAGCACGTTGGATATTCCCACGGATAGCCTCAGAACAAAGTACACGGGCACGGCAGGCGCGATGGAGCCCTATATGGAGATGAGTAAGGGAAAGGAGCGGGGGCTGACCGTCGATGGCGACAGGATGCACGGCACCTGCTTCACGCTTGCCAAGCCGCTTGTGGGCAAGTGGAGGCCACGAACTCTCCAAATTCCGATTCACTTTAACGAGCAAGTGGGAAAGAAGTACTACACACGCTCTGCGAATTTCACCGTCCCCATTGCCCGCCCCAGAGCTGCGCTCCTGCCAGACTACGCCGAGGCGCTCCAGATTCTCTCTCTGGCGGGTGGTGAGAAAGAGCGCTTTGAGACGGATCGAGACCGAGACCGTCAGGTCGCTGCTTGGAACGATAGGCGCTGGGCTGATTTACTCACGCTTACCGAGCGGAGCTTGACGCGCTACCCGGATGAGTTCTATGCGCGCCTCTACAACGTGCAAGCCTTGCGCCATCTCGGGAGGTTAGTCGAGGCACGCCAAGTGCTGAATACGTTGCTGCCCGAGGCGGGTTTCAATCAGAAAGAGGCCGACGATGAGAACAAAGCCCTGAGCCACGCGGAGCACGGCAAGCCTGATTATGAGTCCTGAGGAATACACGGGTTTTGGGAACGTTCCCACTCGGCGCTTCGTAGACAGATACATGGTGCAAATCCGAGTGTGGGGCGCGGTGCTGGTTCTGGGAGGCTGCGTGTGGGGCTGCAATGCCGTGCCTCTGACTGCATCGCTCTGGAGTGAGGCGGAGCGGCGTGAGGAGGCAGCGAGCTACTTTAACCAGGGAGTGCGTGCACAAACCGACGGCGATGGAGAGCAGGCGGATCGCTTGCTGGATCTGGCCGTGTTGCTCCACGACGATGATGGCGAGGGAGCTTTCTACGTGGCGAAGCGTTTACTGGATGCGGTAAAGCCAGACACAGCGGTGCTTCTTCTGGAAAAGGCAACTCAGGAGCCAGGGCAGGGGAACAACCCACTTCTCTACGGGGTTCTGGCACGCGCCTACACCATGCATGGGCAGGAAAAAGATACGGTGGAGCACTGCCGCAAAAAAGCAGAGGAGCTGGTACGCGCCGCCCAAGCGCTCCTGGGCAAACCGGCCGCCCCAAGCCAACAAGATCGCGAAGGAAATGTTCGCCTCATGCTCTCTGCAGGGCGGTACTGTTCGGAGTTCGAGGGAGATACCGACAGTGCCATTGTCCTGCTGCGTGGGGCCGTGGCACTAGGTGACCCCAATCAACCGACCCGAGTAGACGCACGTGCGCGGAGTTTTCTGGGACTTACTCTCGCACTGAATCCAGGAGCTGCGAAGGGGGCTGACGAGGCCTCTGACCTAACTCGACAAGCGGCACAGTATGATCTGATGAACCCCGATCTACTTTTAGCCCATGGAGTTGCCCTGCTCCATGAGGGAGATTTCTCTGGAGCGCAGCGGGTGCTTCGGGAAGCGACGGATCTCGACCCCAACAACGCTGAGCTACACTACTTGCTCGGAAAAGCCTATGCGCGACAGCAGCTTTTTGCACAAGCGGCTCTGGAGCTAGATCGGGCGCTGATTCTGCGGCCCCGGTACGATCAAGCAGTGCAGGAGCGTAAGCGGCTACCTAAGCCCGTGCCAGCGCCAGCAAGCGCGTCGGAAGAAGACTTCTACTAAGGGGCTGACCGTCGCGAACAATCCCCAGGGGGACATGTAGCTTATTAGCCCCGTGAAAATCTGAGCCGCCCGTTACCAGCAGACCAAGCTTCTCCGCGAGCCGGAGAAAACGTGCTTCCTCGGCGGGGCTGTAGCTGGAGTAGTACGCCTCGATTCCATCAAGGCCCAGTGCCTGAAGTGCCCGGAAGCGCGACTCATAGGTCTCGTGAGCGGCGAGCCGGAGGAGACCCGGGTGGGCCAGAAAACAGAGCCCCCCGGCATCGTGAACCAGGGTAATGGCATCGGCGGGGGAGAGGGTCTCTTTGGTAATGTAGGCGGCGGAATCATCGCCCAGGAACCGTGTAAAGGCCTCACGGGTGTCGGCGACGGTGCCTGAGGCGACGAGTGCGGCGGCAAAGTGCGGTCGGCCTAGGTTTGCTCCGTCGGGGGCTACCGCCAAAACATCATCCATGGTGATTGCGACTCCCAGGGCATTGAGGCGGGTGATCATTTTCTCATTGCGCTGGCGGCGGTGCTCCGAGAGCTGGGAGAGTGTTTCGTTGAGGCGTTCGTTGCAAGGATTGATCCCTAGACCGAGCAAGTGACATTTTCCCGGAGCACCCTCTGCGGAGAGCTCCACGCCGGGTAAGAAGCTCATCTGAAGCCGCGTCGCTACGGCTTGTGCCTCCGCAACGCCCGCTGTTGTGTCGTGGTCGGTGACGGCCAGAAGCGAGATGCCAAGGTCATGCGCTGCCGTCACCAGCTCGGTCGGGGTCAGGGTGCCATCGGAGGCGGTGGTATGGGTGTGTAGGTCTGCGGTCAAACTTTACGCCTGGAATAGCTCTTTGAGGCGGCCTTTACGGGCTTCCAGTCGGAGCTTGCGTAGTGCCTGTGCTTCGATCTGACGCACACGCTCACGGCTGATGCAGAGCTCCTCCCCGATCTGCGAGAGAACACAGCCCTCCTCGCCATCGAAGCCAAAGCGGCGGCGCATGACGATCCGCTCACGCTCATCCAGGGCATTGAGAACATCCTCAAGGGTGGCACGGATCTCACTACTGAGCAGGTAGTCCTGTGGATCCAGCGCGTTCTTGTCGGTGAGCAACGCGCCGAGGGGAGTATTTTCTTCATCGCCCACGGGAAGATCCAGCGAGATTGGGTCCTGTGTCGTGTTCATTAGCGCTAAAACTTTGCGCACGGGCATCCCGGCACGGTCCGCGAGCAGGTCGGTACTGGGATCCTGGCCCAGCTCACGTCGCAGCTCGCTTCGAACACGCTCCAGCTTGCGTAGCGACTCGGAGATATGGGCGGGAATGCGAATAGACTTGCTTTTGTTGTCTACGGCGCGGCCAATCGCCTGGCGGATCCACTGGGTGGCATAGGTGGAGAAGCGAAACCCACGGGTGGGATCGTAGCGCTCCGCCGCTGTCATGAGCCCGATTGCGCCCTCTTGCACCAGATCTTCAAAGGGAATCCCCGACGAGCGGTAGGCCTTTGCGATAGAGACAACAAGCCGCATATTTGCTTCAACCAGGGTCGCACGGGCCCGTGTGCCATCTAGGCCACCCAGCCCGATCTTATTGGCTAAGCGAATCTCTTCCTCATGGGTAAGCAAACCCGCACGTGTTAGTCGGGTAACATAGGACTGACCATCGTCATGAAAGCCAAGTGTCTCAGGTGCTTTCACTCGTCCAACGACGGTACTGGTGCGCACTCTACTCTGTGGCATAATCGCCATCGTCTGCCTGTCCTCCCTCACTAGTTCCACCAAATGAAAGGAATCCAAATCGGCTCCGTGAGCCACCTGGAAGTTCGGCACCTACGCCGGGTATTCCTTCTTTGCTCTTGCGAAGTTCCCATTTTTTTTGTAAGACAGGAAAAGAAATGTTTGTCTCCTCTGAAACACTGCGCGACGGCTTCCTGGAGCACCTGCGCCATGTTCGTCGTGCCTCGCCTCACACTGTTCATGCCTACGCAGAAGACCTACGCCAGTTTTGTGCCTGGCTGGAAGAAAAAGCGCTGTCAGATCTGAGAGTGCTCACTCCCGCAGAGGTACGCCGCTACATTGCGTCCCTCACGACGGAGCGAAATCTGGCAAAAACAACAGTGGCTCGTAAGGCGGCCTCGCTGCGTGCGTTCTTTCGCTATCTCCAGCGTCAGGCTGTGGTGACGCACTCACCGGCGCAGGAGCTCCAGACCCCAAAACGTCCACGACCGCTCCCCAAAGCTCTCGCGGAAGAAATGGTCGCAACCCTGCTCGCCTTCCCCGACCCAGCCCGACCCGATGGCATCCGCGATCGCGCGATTCTTGAGACACTCTATGCTACGGGCTTGCGTGCCAGTGAGGTGGTCGCACTCGATACCACCGACTTGGCTTTAGACACGAGCGGGGAGGGGGAGATTCGCGTGCGCCACGGTAAAGGTGGCAAGGAGCGTCTGGCGCTTCTGGGAAAGCCCGCTGTCACCGCCTTGGAACTCTATCTCGGCACGGCTCGCCCCGCACTGCTGCAGGGCAAGCCCACTACCGCACTTTTTCTCAACCGCTTTGGAGATCGTCTGTCAGACCGGGCAGTGCGGCGGCTCTTTGACCGGGCTTGTAGCAGTGTGTCGGTGGCGCACAAGATCACGCCCCACACCCTGCGCCATAGCTTTGCCACGCATCTTCTCGATCACGGTGCGGACCTGCGTGTTGTCCAAGAGCTTCTGGGCCACGCGGATCTCTCCACCACGCAGATCTACACCCATGTGAGCGGCACGCGCTTGAAGGAAGTCTATGACAGGGCCCATCCCCTCGCTCAAAAACAGCAAGACTGAGTGGCGCACGTGGGCACTGGCAGAGCGCCGAGCCCTTGAGCTGTCCGCGCTTTCTGTTGCGCTCCGCGAAGCACTCGCCCCGGCGCTCGCTACCGCGCAGCACGCTCTGCTCTACGTCGCCACCGAGGAGGAGCTGGATGTTCTAGGGCTGGCAGCCCTCGCCACTGAGAGGGGATGTTATTTGCCGCGCTGCGCCCCGAAGCGCCGCCTGGCGATCCATGCCTACCCGTGCGCGTTAGTTTTGAGCCGCTTCGGTATCTGGGAACCTGAGGCGACACTGCCGGAAGTCTCTGCGGAAATCCTCGATCTGGTGCTAGTGCCCGCGCTGGTCCTAGATCGGCGTGGCTATCGCCTCGGCTACGGCGGCGGCTACTACGATAGATTTCTGCCGCGTCTGCGCCCAGACTGTCGGACGATTGGGGTCGCGCCGTTTCTGGTGGATGAATTGCCGACCGATCCGTGGGATGTGCCGGTGGGGATTTTGGGCGGGGATTCGGGAACGGGCGATATGTTTTCGGGCGGCGTTTATCAAATGGGCACATAAATGAGCCCGCTGTTGCGGCAAGACCCATGAATGGGCCTGGGGAGGGTTGTTGTATAATTTGGGTATGGCTCAGGTTACCAAAGAAATGTTGCGGGAACGGTTTTTCCAGGCGGGGCTGGAGCCGTTCTGGCCGCAGATTGAGCGCGTTTTGCGGCCCGCAATTGCGGTGAAATCGTCGCATTGTTCCGATGAGTCGTTGCCTATTGGGGCTTCTAAGCGCGGGGGCGCACCCGATTTGCCAGTTGATTTTGTCTGGCCCGAGCGTGGCGGCGAGCCCTGTCAGTTTCTTTGCCAAATCAATCTGACGGAGACGAGGATGTTTGATATCGAGGGGCTTTTGCCCACGGAGGGCCTTCTTTCGTTTTTTGTTACGGACTATGCGATTGGTGTTGGTGAAGGAAGAATCAACGGTGACCCTGTCTATTTCTTCCCTTCGGAAACATTGCTGGAGCGTCGGAGCCATAAGCCAAACGAGGAACGAACAGGACTTTTTGGAACAACGCAGTTTCACTTTGAATCTACCTGGTCGGTTCCAGATAATTCTAGCAAGTTGAACTTCCTAGGGCGAAGAAGCGAAGCGGAAAAAGCCTATGAAGACGTGATTGGTGGGCTGAGTGATTTGAGCGAAGGTGGTTTTTTTGAAGCCATGGCGGCTCTGGCAGTGGTTCAGGGTGAGACAACACTCAATGCGATTTTTCAGGACTTGTTGCAGCCGTCTGACAAGCCGTTTGATCCTCTTCTTGGGTGTGTGCTGATGGGAGGCGACTGTCTGCTGGGACACCCCAACGACTATCAGGGAGATCAAGAGCCTGACTGTGAGCTGATCTATCAGGGAGTCGTAAATGGCTATTGGGACGACTATCCGGAAAACTATGCCACAATTCGGGGTGACATGGAGCAACGAGCGTTTGAGAACTGGGTGTCTCTTTTTGATACCTCAGATGATGTCGGGGTATTCTCTCTGAGCTATTGCATTCGCCGGGATGATCTGGCGCGGCAAGATTTTTCAAAGACGATCCTGGTAGCGGTGAATTGATTGCAAATAATTCATCCGGGGCTTCAGATGAGTTTTTTCAGGCAATAGTTGCAACTCTTCAGGATTCAGGTGTATCTCTTCAGGTAGGAGGTTGATATGTTAGAACTCAACTATGAGGATGTTCGGGCAAGGCTGGTCAAGACTCAGGCAGTGCAGGGGCAGCTTCAGGCAGTGTGGGTATGGGATCAGGCAACACTTGCTGACTGGCAGGCTGCAATGGTAAGCCTGGATGGGGCAAGGGATGCCTCTCAGGACGCGATTGCAGCGGCGCAGAACGCTCGGAGCGCGGCAGCGGCGGGGTTGATCGAACTGCATGAGGCGACCAAGCAGGCGTTAGGGATCGCGAAGATCGCGTTTCGTGACCAGCCGAGCAAAGCGGGAGCGTTTGTCGGGCTGACGGCGGTGAGTAAGAGCTTCCCTGCCGTGAGTCGCTCCGCGCAGGCGCTCTCGTCGGCGTGGCAGAAGGCCGATCCCGCGTGGGTGCCGCTTCCCGGTAAGACGCTCGCGGCATACGATGCGATCCGGGCACAGGTCAATGCCCAGCACGCGGCAGTGGCGAGTGCCGTGTCCGCGCAAAAAGATGCCCGCAGAGCGCTACAAGCCGCGCTAAAGATGCAGGATCGCCGCTCCAAAGACTGGTACGCAGTCGCGACACGGGTCTTCCCCGACAACACCCCCGAAGGCCAGCTTGTGAGAGCAGAGATTCCGACGTAATCCTAAAAAACTCCCCTCTCTCCCCTCTCTCCCCTCCTCCCGTTATCGGGAGGAGGGGCCGGGGGAGGAGGGCAACTACGCCTTGGGCAAGACCCAGCCCTTGCGGTAGTCACGCTGGTAGCTCAGGTTTTGCATCGCCTTGGGCTCGTTGGTAACCACTTCCTTTGCGCCGTCCCAGTGCAGCACGCTACTGGCCTGGTAGGCGAGGTTAGCTAAGTGGCAGACCGTGGTGGTCTTGTGCATCGAGGCGATATTGGAGCGCGTGATGCCGCGCGACTTGTGGCATGCGATCAGCTCCTCGACGTGCGCGGGGAGGCCGTTCATCTTCTGACCCATGTCAATCGGGGCGGGCTTCTCCACAGGATTGCCAGCCGCATCGAAGATAGACCAGCCGTTGCGGTCCAGTAAGACACTGCCATTGCTCCCTAGGAAAAGCGCACCATGGCTGCGCCCGGTGAGGCCGCTTTCGGGCTGGCCGTTGCTGCCCACTTTCTGGTTGCCCACATGCACTTCCCACTGGAGCATCCAGCCAGGGAACTCCAGCAAGGTGATCTGTGTGTCCGGGGTCGTGCGGTCGTCGTCTGGCCCGACAAAGAACTTGCCGCCTAGGCTCATCACTTTGGTGGGCATCACAAAGTCATCGGTAGGGTTCATGGCCTGGAGGATATTATCCATCATGTGCACCCCCCAGTCGCCAGTCATGCCGCCTGCGAAGTTGAAGTACCAGCGGAACTTGTAGTGGCAGCGGTTCTCCTGGTAGGGCACCATTGCGGCGGGGCCGACCCAGAGGTCGTAGTCCAGGTCGGTGGGAACGGGCTTGGTTGCCTCCTTGCCCATCACGGCGGCATTGGGATCCTGCACACGCCAGGCACGGCAGACATTGATCTTGCCCAGCTTGCCGGATCTGACATAGGCCACAGCATCAATGTACTGTTGTAGGGAGCGCTGCCAGGTTCCCACCTGCACCACCTGCTTGTGCTTGTCCGCATGGTTGACCATCTGGCGGCCCTCTAGGATGTTATGGGAGATGGGTTTTTCGGTGAAGATATCTTTACCTGCCTGCGCAGCGTGGATCGCGACCAGGGCGTGCCAGTGGTCAGGTGTGGCGTTGATGACCAGATCAACATCCTTGCGTTCCAGCAGTTTGCGGTAGTCCTTGATCTGCGCCGCTGTCTGGTTGAGCTTATCGTCCACCGTGATCGCTGCCTTGCCCATGCGCTTGGCATCGGGGTCACAGACCGCCACCACATTGACATCTTTGCGTGCCATAAAAGTATTGAGATTGGACATTCCCTGGCCACCACAGCCGATCAGGGCGATATTGATCTTATCCTGTGGCGACACGCGCGTGGGCAGGAGCGCTTCTTCGCCAAAGTTCACGCCGTAGTCATGAGCGGCACGGCCATTCTGCGCCCCGTAGACCGGTTGCATATCCAGTGCGCCCAGCATTCCTAGGCCGAGCGCTGCGTGGCTCGCCCCGGAGAGCAGCCCACGTCGCGTCATCTTTTCATTTTCCATAGGGTTAAGTTCGCAGGAGAAACCCGTTTTTCCTTTTTCGGAGAGCGGTATACTGAGAAATCTATGCGTCGTTCCCTTCTGAGAGTCACGGTTTATGGGCTGCCCTTGTTGTTATGGATTACTCTTGCAGCACTTGCCGCCACGGAGCTGGGGAGCTACAAGCAGTCCTGGGATATCTTGCAACAGACGCTTAGTTGGCTGGAGCCTGGATTCTACAGATCCGATCCCCAGGTTATCTCCATGTACCAGCTCACCCAGATCACGCGCAAGCTCGCCCATGTCGTTGTCTATGCCATTCTTGCACTGCTAACCATCCGGCTGTGCCAGGGAGGGCGATCTCGCCTTCGAGGGCTCTCACTGATCATGGCTGTGGTTGTCTCTGTTGCATTTCTAGGAACGGAAATCTACCTGCGGCTGCATCAGTCTGAGGGGACACGTCACGTGCGGCTGGAGCAGTTTTACCTTGACCTGATTGGGGTGGGAGGGGTACTGATAGGGACCCCTCTCTTCTTCGGACTCAAGACACTGGAGCGCTGGCTGCTGACAGAGAGTCGGAAGCCAGAGCCCGTGTCAGAAAACCACACAGCTTCTTAGCTGGGCAGCCCGTAGAAACGCTTGGCGTTCTCATGGAAAAGCTTATGCTTCTCGTCACTGGGACGATCTTTCACGATCTCATTGAGGGTCTCGACCCAGCCGCGAAAGCTGGACGTTAAGTTGCAGACGGGCCAGTCGCCGCCAAACATCACGCGGTCTATTCCAAACGCCTCAATTGTGGGGAGAACCACGGGGGTGAGCGCTTTGGTGGCACTCGTGCCTGGCTTGACTGTCTTGATAATGCCCGAGACCTTGCAGACAATATTAGGACGCTTGGCAAGCTCTTTTATGTCCTTAGCCCACTGCGTCTGATTAGGGTTGGCCGCCATTCCGTTGCCGCAATGATCCAAAACAAACCGAGTCTTGGGGCACTTGTCTACCAACTTTGCCGCATCTGAGAGCTCGGTTGGGCGAATACAGATATCAAAGCTTAGCCCGAGCTCGCCGAGAAGCTGGATGTTTTTCACGTAGGTGGGCTGAAGGCAGAGACCGCGCGGGGCATCGGGCACTTGCAGCACTTGCCGGACGCCTTTTATATACGGGCTCTTCGCGAACTTTTTGACATAGTCCGCAAAACCGGGCAGTGCGGGGCGGCAGGAGACGACTGCGGCGGCCATCACGGTCTGATGGCCGGCACAGAGTGCCTCCACGTATCGTGCCTCGGCAAGCTGCTGCTTGAGTGCGACATCTACCTCCATGTAGACTGTCTTGATGACGTTCAAACCCGCCGTTGCCTTTGCGTACTCCGCTAAGCCCATGCTGTGGTTGAGCTTTGGCTCGGATTTGAGCCAGGGCGGCTGGAACTTTGTGAAGTCCCACAGGTGCTGGTGGGTATCAATGATCGGAATTATCTCTAAGTTTAGGGTGGCCATCGTCGGGAATCCTCTGTCGTTTGATTAGCGCCAATTATACCCGGAAATCAGGTTCGAAAGATGCGGCGGTAGAGATCTGTCTGGAGAAGGTTTTCAGGGTCGAGCTGCTGCTTGAGGGCGCGGAAACGCTGGACACGCTCCTCTGCCAGATAGCTCTCTAGGCGTGCAGGGTGGAGCGTGCTGTCTTTCGCGAAGTAGAACCGTCCCCCGGCGGCAAGCACTAGTGCATCTAGCTCCGCCGCGAGCGCCCAGACCTTCGCTCGGTTTTTTGTGGTGAGCTTGAAGTCTAGAGCGAATGAGTAGCCATCTACGGAGTGGGTCATGAGAAATGGATCGGTGCGATGGCGCTTGAACACTCCGAGATACGGCACGATGCCGCGCTTCTGGCAGAGCGCGAGCTGCTCGGTGAAGCATTTTTCAGCAGTCTCTTTGGGAATAAAGCTCTGGTACTGAATCAGACCACCAGGCAGATAGGCGTACTTCCAGCCGGGGACGTAGTCCAAAAGAAAGGCAAAGCCCGCGTGGGTGACATCGTGTACTTTCCCTTGGGTGAGCGTCACCGACGAGAGATATTTTAGGGCATTTATTAGCTGCATTCCGAAATTATTCGTAAATGGTTGGATGAACTTCCACATGATGCTCTTAGGAAGCAGGCCAAAGAGCGTGTCAGGCAACTCCTGGTGGGCAACTTGTAAAGTCTGGGCAGGAACGGTGTCCTCGCCTGGCTTCAGGTAATCCGCGCGATGGATCTGCCCACGTCCACTCTGCTCGCCTGCACCAAAGCAGTCTACCCAGCCCACCAGATAGTCTGAATCTACGAGGTGCTTCTCAAACTCCGTGAACATCTCGCGCCAGTTTCTGACGCCAATGGGCGTGACTCTTAGGTGCCCGGAGTAGACTTTTTTAAGCTCGATCTGGATGCGCGTGAAGATGCCCAGCATCCCAAAGCCGCCGATAGCTGCGTGAAAGATCTCGGCGTTCTGCTCGCGGCTGCACGTGCGTACTGTGCCGTCGGGAGTCAGCAAGTCAAACTCTAAAATATGATCACCAATGGTGCCCACTCTAAAGTTATTCTTGCCATGGATGTTCATCGCCGCGGCTCCTGCCAGAGTCGGGAACATCGTGCCCGAGACCACGTAGGGCCACCAGCCATCGCCCAGAGTGTACTGC
>JANNDD010000210.1:0-8401 GCA_031387365.1 Armatimonas sp.
GGTAGCATGTATTGCCCCACCAGGATAGCTATACCAAAGGATAAAATCGCCCCCACTGCCAGTAGCAGTAGGGGAATAAGAATCAAGCGCTCGATGAGCTTGAGACGCTCCAGGCGCTGTTTACGGAGTTCGTCATCAGGCATGCGTGGCTTATACTATACCCTACTGCCCGTTTCGTCTGCGTCCCCCGAAGCCTCCCAGCAGGTTCTGCATCCGGAGCTGCTGGGTCTTGTTGCCCTCAGAGACGACGTCAATGAAGCCGATCATCATCTCCTCAAAAGTCTGCTCGCCCCAGGTGACCGTCTTGGTGGCGTCGGGATTGTGCGGGTTCTTGGTGGAGTTGTCGTACCATGCCTCAATGAGAATCTTCGTTCCCGACGGGACTTTTTTGGGCTCTTTGAGCATGTAGCGCGTCTGCCAGTTGAAGTCGTACTTCGGTACCGAGAGCAGTGTCTCCTCTTTGCCATCCGGGTAGGTTGCGCTCATCCGAAAGGCCTTGCCTCGGACATGCATGTGCGGCGAGTAGGAGTAGATCGTCGAGCTGACCGGAACCGTGAAGCTCCGTGAGGACTTGTAGCTCTCCGCGCCCGGGGGAATGCGCAAGTTCAGGCTGAGAATCCCAATGGTGTCCACGATCTCTTTAGGGGGCTCCTTGGCGAAGATGAGCCCGAGCTCACTCAGGTCTTTTTGCTCCGTGCCATTGGGGGTGTAGTGCACCTGGAACATCAGGTCCGTCCCCTTAGGAACCTTCTTGGCGATTCCATCAGGGAAGACCATGGGGCTCTCACCCGGGACATACTCCGCGACAAAACCATCCAGGCCGTTGGGAACACCGCCTCTTTTATCGTCCAAGAATACCAGGACATGATGAATGACGCTTCGTGCTCCGGGCTTGACTTCGGCGGCTTGAACCCACTTGTCCTCGGTGAAGCCCGTCGGGACGCGGAACCACTTGTAGGGGAGGACGCCCGTCGCTTGAACGGTGTAGGGCTTGTCCATCTTGAGCACCATATCGGGCTTGCCAATATTCCAGTCCGACGTAAATACCTTAGGCGCGGGCAGCTTTTTCGGATCGCCTTCGGGGGTGCCTTGCTTTACCCAGGCCAGCACGGTGGCTTTCTCTTTGGCACTGAGGCTGCGGTCGTTGGCGAAGTTGCCGTGGCGCGGATCGGCGTGCCACGGGGGCATGCGGCTATTGGTGACTGTCTCGCCGATCATCGCACTCCAGCGTTTGGCGTTGGCGTAGCTCTGAAGCGGGAACGGCCCGACTTGCCCAGGGCGGTGGCAGCTCTCGCACTTCTCCTGCAGAATGGGCGCGACATGCTCGGTGTAGCTCACTTTCCCCACGTCGGGAAGCGCCAGTGCTGGAATAGGCTCAGGCTCCGCATCCACGGGGGGCTCGGGCTGGTTGCGATCCAGCAGGCAGCCGGGCACTTCAGAGCTGGTTGTCGCGACGGGCTTGCCTGCCAGAAGCGCATCCAGCGTGTCGGTGAGATAGTTCTTGCTCGCTTTGGGCTTGCGGCTTCCCAGCCCGTACTGATCATCTACACTGCCACGGTAGCGAAGAGTGGCTTTATCATCCACGATAAGTGCTTCGCAGGTCCTTGTTACCTTTGCAAAGTCCGCGAACTTCTGCTGACGATCAGCAAAAATTGGAAAAATCACCCCTGCTGCTTTGGCCGCCGCCAGAGTCTGGGCAGTGGTCTCGCTGCCGTTGGGGTTGATGCCAACAAACGCCACTCCCTTGGCTTCGTAATTCTTTGCCAGTGTTGCCAGCTTGGGCAAAGAGAGTTTCGCAATAGGGCAGTCCGCTCCTAGAAAGTAAAAAACGACCGCTTTTTTTCCGGCAAGTCCATAGAAGTGAAACTCTTTGCCCTCCAGCGTGGTCGCGCGGAAGTCAGGTAGGCGCGTGCCCACGAGAGGGGCGTCTGCCTTGTGCGGTAAGGCAAGAGCGGCAGCTACCAACACTGAGGGGACTGTCAAGGCAAGGGCTAGCGTTTTCATCATAATTCCTAGAGACAACTCAGAGTGTATTTTGGTTCACAGATTTCACACGTATTGGTAAAATATTGGCGCATCAATCTCCGGGTGGAGGCTGGCATGCACGGGGCAGCTATGGCCGACCCCCTCCAAACGAGCACGCAGCGCTTCTGGGACTGCGGCGGCGGGTACAGTGATTGTCACGGGGAGCCGCCCGATACGTCGTGGAGGCGTGCTCATCTCTTTGTCTACTGTGGCGCTCATCCCACTCAGATCCAACTGATGGCGCTCGCCCCACATCCCAATCGTCGTGAGGATGCAAGAGGCTAGCCCCGCCGCAATTAGATCCGTGGGAGAGAACGCGGCTGCGTCCCCGCCGAGGTCTTTGGGAGCGTCCGTGGTGAGGGTCATGCCTTCCTGGTGTGTCAGGTGGCACTTCTTATTGCCGTCGTAGCGAACCGAAAGAGAGACCATGTCTTTATTGTACTTCAACGCTTGTTGGGAATGGGGGCGAGGGATTAAAATTCCTCGCTTCGGTTCGGCTGCGCCGATGTCCTTCGGACAAGGAAATTTCTCTTCGTCCAGAGGACGCGCCGAAGGCGTTTGGAGCGAGGGATTTTAATCCCTCGATAAGCGTTTCAAATCTGCCGAAGCGCTGAGCCAAGGGAGACATATTGCGCCTAAGATAGGGCTATGAAAATTGTTCTGGGTGTGGATAGTCGGATGCCGGAGGCCAATGCGCCGGTGGTCTCATTGCTGAAGCGGCTCGCGTTTGTGGGAAGCGAACTGGAAGTGGTGCATATTGTCCCGCCGCCCGTTTTCCCCGGTGGTGAGTTGCTCCCTGTGCTCTCTGGCGTGGCAGCGCAGTACTACGAGAGTCATGAGTGGCCAGACGCCAGCCGTGTGGTTGCCCACGTGGCGGACGAGCTACGGGCGGTCTATCCGACAACGGAGACCGTTGTGAACGGTAGCCCATCGCACACGCTTCTGACAACGGCGGAGCGTTTGGGAGCAAAGCTGCTGGCCCTCAATGCCTCACATGATCCGGTCTGGAAGAGCGCGTTTGTTGGTAGTGTCGCCCGCGCCGCCGTGCTGGGGGCGAAAGAGAGCCTCTTGCTTGCGCGTCCTGCCCTGCCCGATAGGCCGTTGCACGTGGTTTTTGCCACCGATCACTCGCCCTACGCCGACAAGTGCACCGCGCTTCTGGGGGAGCTCTTTCCACGCGGGGTTTCGGAGATGACAGTTCTTACTGCCTTTCCGATTGCCGCCATGCGTGAGCAGCTTCTGGCTCAGGGCGAGGCGGGAGCCGTGGCGAGTGAGCAGATTGAGCACGGGCTGATGGGCCGCAACGCCGACACGATTGCACGGCTCGATGCCGCATTTGGTGAGTCCGCACCCGTGATGCAGTCCCGCGTCATGGACAAGCCCATAGACACCGCCATCGCCGACACGATGGCCGAGACCCACGCGGATCTGCTCATTCTAGGGGCGCACGGCCATAGTCTTGCCGAGCGGCTTATCACCGGCAGTGTGTCGTTTCGTCACGCTCTTAGCTCACCGTACTCCGTGTTGCTTTTGCGTCCAAAGTAGATGCTGTAACTAAAATCCTCTGAGTGTACTCTTAAAGGCGATGAAACGCTATTTTCTGGCCTCACTTCTCGCGCTCACTCTCCCCGTGCTCGCCTCTGCCCAGGCAACGCAAACCGCAGAGTTTTCGGCTCTGGAAAAAGAGGTGGAGGCAGCGCGGATAAAGTTCAAAATCCCGGGCCTCTCGCTCGGGGTACTCAAAGACGGCAAGCTGGTCTACAGCCACGGCTTTGGTCTGCGCGATGTGGCCAAGAAGCTCCCGGCGACTCCTGAGACGCTCTACTGCATTGGCTCGTCTACCAAGGCCTTCACCGCCACTTCGGTGCTGATGGCTGTGGATGCCGGAAAAGTCAAGCTCACGGAGCGGCCCGTGACCTACCTGCCCTACTTTCAGCTCCGCGACCCGGAAGCCAGCGCACTGATTACCGTCTCCGATCTGCTCTGTCACCGCTCGGGCCTGCCGCGCACGGACTTTATGATGCTTGCGGCTGAGGGCACGCTGAGCCGGAAAGAGCTGATTCAGGCGGTCGGGCAGGCGAAGCCCACGGCCAAGCTGGGAGAGAAGTTTCAGTACCAGAATATTCTCTTTGCTGCCGCGGGAGAGATCGCCGCCAATGCATTTGGGATGCCCTATGAGCAAGTGATTGAGACGAAGATCTTTGCGCCGCTGGGGATGACACGCAGCACGCTCTCGGTTGCAAAAGCCCTCGCCGACAAAGACCACGCCACCGGCTACGATCCCGCCACTCAGAAACCGCTTGCCTGGCGCGATATTGCCGCCACCGCCCCCGCCGGAGCGATTAACTCGTCGGTGGTAGACATGGCTAAGTGGGTGGAGGCGCTGCTGCAAGGAGGTAAACCCCTTTTGAGTGCTGAGAGCTACGCTGCGATGACCGAGAAACACATGACAATGACTCCCACTGTTGGCTACGGCTACGGCTGGTTCTTGCCAAAGTGGCGAGAGATTTCGGTCGTTGAGCATGGTGGTAATATAGACGGTTTCAACGCGGAAGTGGCTTTCATCCCTGAGAAAAAATGGGGGCTGGTCATGCTCAGCAATGTTAGTGGGAGCCCGATGGCCGCTGAGATTCAGGAGATTGTCTGGCGCAACTTAAGCGGTGAAAAGACGGAGGAGAAGAAGCCCAGCACATCGGAAGCTATCAAGCCTGCCGCACCGCCCGTGCCCACCCAAGACGAAGCCGGGAGCTATGTGAGCACCGCACCCGCGATGACAATGAAAATGAGCTTTGAGAAAGATCATCTGGTGCTCAGTGTTCCCGGCCAGCCGCCGTATGCCATGCAGCACGCCGGAGGCCGCGCCTACCGCCTCGCGCCGCCACTGCCCGAGGGCTTCAAAGCGACATTTGATGAGAAAGGCATGCTCTGGGAGCAGCCCGGTGTGAAGATATCGCTAGTAAAAGAAAAAGCCACAACCTATGCCGCGCCGCTGAGTGTGGACGAGCTTCTTGCTAAAATGCTGGAGGCTGCCGGTGGAAAAATGGCCTGGAGCAAGCACAAGAGCCGTGTCGATACTATCACTGTGGACTTTGAGAACCAGGGCATGCAGGCAACCGGTGAGGGCTACCAGAGCCAAGGCAGGCAAGCGCAGCGGCTGAATGTCACCGCGATTGGCAAGAAAATCGGCTGGATAGCGACGGGCTACGATGGAAAGGCTGCCTGGGTAAGCTTCAGCTTTCTACCGCCACAGCCTATTCAAAAAAGTGAACGCTCCCGCGCGGAGGCCGATCTGGCGATGGGGCTACTGGAGCCTAAAGTGCTCTTTGAGAAATTTGCGATTACGGGCACGGACAAAGTGGAGGGCGAGGAGTGCTACGTACTCGTCAAGACCACCAAGTCCGGTGAGCGTATGACCGACTACGTCTCCACCAAGAGCTTTTTCGTGCTGCGCCGCGACACCGACACCCCCGAGTTCTACTCCGATTTTCGAGAGAGCGGTAGTGTGATCGTGCCACATAGAAGCGTCCAGAAGAACCCCAGCATGGGCAATATTGTCACGACTATCCAGAGCACGCGCTGGGACGTGCCCGTGGACAACAAAGTGTTCGCCGCGCCTAAATAACCGTCCCGTGAACGGGACGGCTCTCTTCGGGAAACAAAGCCCGTGCCGGGCTACCGAATCTATTTTCCCAGCCCGGCACGGGCTTCGCAGCCGGAGGCTACTGCAGACGCCCAATTTATTGGGCGGATAAAACGGGCGACGGCGTATAATGTTTCTATGAATCGTCTTTCTTTTGACCGGGGCTGGAAGTTCGCGCGTTTTGGATTGCTGCCTGAGGGCGGCTCGCGGCCCGAGCCGGAGGGCATGGAGAAGCCTAGCTTCGAAGATGGCGCGTGGCGGACACTGGACTTGCCGCACGACTGGGGAATCGAGGGGCCGTTTCGAGGGGATCTGCCCAACGAGACGGGGAAACTTCCCTGGGCAGGGATCGGCTGGTATCGCAAAGTGCTGCCGCAACAGGCGGCTGGGAAGCGTGTTTACTTAGACTTCGACGGCGCGATGAGCCACCCAAAAGTCTATGTAAACGGTGTTCTCGCGGGCGAGTGGGCCTACGGCTACGCTAGTTTTCGAGTAGATCTCACGCCGCACTTAGCGAGCACGGGCGCTAATCTGATTGCGGTGCGCCTGGATAATCCACCCGACTCGTCGCGCTGGTATCCGGGTGGTGGTCTCTATCGCCATGTATGGCTGGTGACGGGCGATCCAGAGCATGTTGCTCACAATGGGGTCTTTGTCCACACGTCCGAGGCGACAGCAGAGCGTGCTACGGTAGCCATCGAGACGGAACTGGAGGGAGGCGAGGTTCTGGTTCACGCTGACGTGCGCCATGAGATTCTTTGGAAAGGAAAGGTGGTCGCCAAAGCCGAGGGACGCAAGGCAAGTGTCACGCTTGTCCGCCCGCAGCTCTGGAGCATTGAAAAGCCTCAGCTCTACACGCTACGCACCAGCGTCTGGTTTTCAGGTCGGCTCTCCGATACCCAGCTCACGACCTTTGGCATTCGAAGCATTGCTTGGGACGGCGCAAAGGGCTTCCTGCTCAACGGGCAGCGCGTCACGCTTAACGGCGTCTGTAACCACCATGATCTAGGGCTTCTGGGCGGCGCGGTGCACGAGCGTGCCATCGAGCGGCAGCTGGAGATTCTTAAAGAAATGGGCTGCAATGCCATTCGTACTAGCCACAATCCGCCCGCTCCTGAGCTATTGGATGCCTGTGATCGCATGGGTTTTCTGGTGATTGACGAAGCATTTGACTGCTGGAGGCGCGGGAAGAAACCCAACGACTACCACTTAGATTTCGATGCTTGGCACGAGCGCGATATTGTCAGCTTTGTTCACCGTGACCGGAATCACCCGTGTGTCATCGCCTGGAGCAGTGGCAACGAGATCCCCGAGCAGGGAAACGCCGCCGGAGCCGCGCTCTCCCGTGAGCTCACGGCGCTCTTTCACCGCGAAGACCCCACGCGTCTGGTCTCAGCGGGTTGTAACAATGCAAATGCGGGGAGCAATGGCTTCTCCGAGACGGTGGATCTGTTTGGCTACAACTACAAGCCCCAGCTCTACGGTGCATTTCGTGCTCGGTATCCGCGCCAGCCGCTCTTTGGAAGCGAGACCAGCTCGTGTGTGAGCAGCTACGGCGAGTACTTCTTCCCTGTGGAGCAAGACAAGAGCAAAGGTTTTTACAACTTCCAGGTCAGCTCGTACGATCTTTACGCCCCACCCTGGGCGATGAAGCCGGATATCGAGTGGGAGGGTCTTGATAAGAACCCGAGTGTCGCGGGGGAGTTTGTCTGGACGGGCTTTGACTATCTGGGTGAGCCGACTCCCTATAACCAGGACCGAAGCAACGCGCTGAACTTCTCCGACCCTAAGGAGCGGGAGAAAGCAATGGCGCTCTTTGAGAAGCTGGGCAATCACTCGCCGTCTCGCAGCTCGTACTTTGGGATTGTGGACTTGTGCGGCTTCAAGAAAGATCGTTTCTATCTCTACCAGGCACGCTGGCGACCCGAGCTGCCCATGGCGCACTTACTGCCGCACTGGAGCTGGCCGGGCCGTGATGGTCAAGTTACCCCGGTGCATCTCTACACCAGTGGCGATGAGGCCGAGCTGTTTCTGAACGGCAAGTCACTGGGCCGTAAGAAACGCGCTCCACTCACCTACCGACTGGTCTGGGACGACGTGCTCTATGCGCCGGGTGAGCTTAAGGCCGTCGCGTATAAAAACGGCAAGCACTGGGCTGAGGCTATCCAGCGTACCACCAGCTCCGCCGTCGCCTTAAAACTCGATGCGGATCGAAAGACACTGACGGGTGGCCATGATCTGAGCTTTATCACGGTGAAAATCGTGGATGCAAAGGGCGAGCAAGTACCTAGTGCGGATCACCTGATCCACTTTACGCTCACGGGCTCCGCCGCCACGCTTGCCGCTGTGGGCAATGGCGATGCCACCAACCCGCGAAGCTTTCAGACCGACGAGTACCCCGCGTTCCACGGCCTCGCCCTTGCCATCATCCGCGCCAAGCACGACACAAAAGGCGAGGTGATTTTGCGTGCTGAGGCAGCGGGCCTAAAGACAGCAGAGGTACGGATTCGGGTAGCCGCCCAATAAATTGGGCGTCTGCAATGGCACTGCGTGCCGCAAAGCCTGTTCCAGGCTGGGGAGATAAACTCGGTAGCCCGGCACGGGCTTTGCGGCGGAGGGACGAAGCCATTGCAGACGCCGGTTTCAACCGGCGGTTTAATGCGGAAAGACCATGTACATCTGGTAGCCGGTGAGCATTCCGAAGATTCCCCAGAGAGTCGGGATCACGTAGTCGCC
>JANNDD010000222.1:0-2458 GCA_031387365.1 Armatimonas sp.
TCGGAGCGGGGTGATGTCGGTGACAAAGAGCGTAAGAGACGGCGCGGAAGGCTGTGCACGGAATTTCAGCCATCGGTCGGTCGCCGGGTCGTGGAACTCTCCCTCTGCGGGAACTTGCTCCTTCATGGCGCGGCGGCAGGCACTTGTTCGCTGGCACAGAGCACAGGGAGCTTGCTGCCAGACTCGATGCCGAGTCCGATGTTTTCTTGTTGGTGCTCTTTACCAATGACGAGCGCATGCAGCCACTCTGCGGACAGCTACATGTTCTTCGCGAAAAAGAAGTGGCAGACATGGCGATCCAAACTCGATCCGCGCCCAGCGAGACCTACCCGGTATTTAGCAAGCCCATGTTCGAAACCGCTTTGCGCCAGGCTCTCAAGTTTTTAGATCGTACCGAAGGACTAATGAACAACCCATTGCTGCGCTCCCGTGTCGTCGCCCAGCGTGCGCAGGGTAGCAGGGCCACTGCCCGCTCACGGGCAGCAGTGCTCCAGAGGCTGGTTCTTGAGAGTGCTATCGGGTTGCAGGGCCATCCCAAACGTGAGCGTGCTTACCGCGCCCTGCTCTATACGTATCTGCGCCCCGCTTCCACGCAGGAGAAAGCTGCCGAGATTCTTGATCTGCCCTTCAGCACCTACCGCCGTCACCTCGCTGAGGGAATTACTCTGATCAGCGAGACACTCTGGCTACAAGAGAGCGAACAGTGGTGAATTCGTAGGGTTTTCCTCCCGCTTTCAGGGCAAACTTCCAGAGTGATCTCATTCTCTGCAACAGACATGCATCACAGCATCAATGTCGCCGGGCGATGTACACAAGCGCCTGGGATGAATCGCCCACCAGGATTGTTGCGATTGACGTGAACGCCGCTCAAACTCCACAGGGCTTATGAAGCTCGTAGTGGGCGGCCCGATCCTGCTGTGGGCCGCCCTGCTCGCCCTCGCTCTTGAGGTATTCGTCGCCTACGATAAGTATGTCGCGTACCTCAAGTGGATGCGCCTCGTCCTCTTCGCCTACGTCGCGACGGTGTTCGTAGTGCATATCCCCTGGACGACAGCACTCAAAGCGACCCTTCTACCATCGTTTTCTTTTTCGAAAACCTTCGTGACAAGCTTCGTCGCCGTGCTGGGCACGACCATCTCGCAGTATCTGTTCTTCTGGCAGGCCGAGGAAGAAGTCGAGATCGAGCAGGCCAACCCTACAACGAAGCCGCTGAGACTCTCCCCTTGAGCCGCTCGGAGCGAGCTAAAGCGCATCCGTGTGGACACCTATATCGGCATGGCGATCTCCAACCTGATCGCGTTTTTTATTATTCTGACCGCCGCTTCGACTCTGCACGCGCATGGCGTGACGGACATCGCGACTGCGACTCAGGCCGCTGGCGGGTCGGTTCGCGTTTCTGTTGTTCGCACTGGGCATTGTGGGGACGGGCCTTCTCGCCGTGCCTGTTCTGGCGGGGTCGGCGGCGTATGCTGTGGGCGAGGCGCTGCACTGGCACGTTGGTTTGAACCACAACCTCACTCATGCCCGCCGCTTCTATGGGGTGATCGCGTTGGGATCGGTGAAATTTCCAAGTCATCACCGCAAAGCAACGATTATTTCCGCGCTCGTCGTTCTCCCTTGGATTGGCTGGAGAGCCAGCCCAGCCTCGAAAAATCGGGAGCCGAGTAACACTCTCGGCTAGACCTATAGCCATCGGCACTGATACCTATAGCCATCGGCACTGATAATGACGCCTGATCCCGCCCCGCGGCGCACTTCCGTTCCACCGTCTCGCCCTTGTAGCAAGTCCTGCATCGTCATCTGCTGCCGCTCTATTGCGGCCATGACGTGCACGGTTACGACGGCGGGTATAGTGTACCTACACCGGACTGTCTCACTCTATATTGACACAAAGGGCAGCGACTTCCACGCGTGTAGGAATGGGGGGTGGATTTACCGCAGAGGAGCTGCTACTTTTCGGAGCCCCAATCGGATTGCAACCACTTATGACAAGGCCCTCCATAAGCGCCAAACCCGCGAGGCAGAAGAGAGTTGGAGTGAATCGGTTCTTTGTCATAGTCTTTCCCACTGCCCCCGTGGCGACTACCCTTTGTGTCAATATAGAGTGAGACAGTCCGGTGTAGGTACACTATACCCGCCAGACGTGCGGGAAGGAAGAAATCACCGTGTCCCAATCACCCAGAATCAAAACTCAAGCATCCAGAATCAAGGCTGTTACAGCACAAAATGAAGAGCCTCCTTTGAACCAATTTCTACAGGCTTGCTCATCTCTCCAGGCTTTTCCCATAAAAGAGACTCAAATACCAGATTCCCAAGTCATTGCGGGGAACACCGAGTTTGGGAATCGCTATCCACGAGCCTACAAGATCAAAATCCTGCAAGAGAGCGACGCCTGCACCAAGCCAGGCGAACTGGGTAAATTCCTCAGGCAAGCAGGACTCACTCACGCGACACTGAC
>JANNDD010000227.1:0-2282 GCA_031387365.1 Armatimonas sp.
ACAGTAAGGGCGGGTGCTCACCACGAACTAAAATAGGGACTTCCCCAGTTCTTAAAAGTAAACGGCCCCCGTTCCTGACCAGTGACCCACACGAGTCAGATCCGCCTTGGGCAAACGGATCTCTCCCCAGAAGGACTCCATTGCCGCATTGAGGTGTGTGTCATCCAAAAGCAGCGTGCCACGAAAGCCAACACTCTGAAGGCACCGCACGAACTCACGCTCAAAGCCGCCCTCGTGAAAGGTGTCCAGCAGGATCAGCGAAGCCTGAGCCAGACGATCTTTGTCCTCAAGTACGTCCTTGACACGAAACTCAAGATTGTGCCGCTGAATGTCAAGGGTGCGCTGATTGGCAATGTCGTAGGAGATAACCTGCGCCAAGGGATTGGCGGAGAGTGCCACGGCGGATGCCCCATGAAAGGTTCCCACGTCTAGGATGAGCCGGTGGCTGTAGAGCGTTGAGAGATGGGCTAGGAGGCGGTAGTGCTCTGTCCCTGCTGGCTTGGTGAAGTAAGGCATTCCTGCTGCATCAATGTAGGGCAAGCCCCATGCAAGGTCTAGAGCATCGAGCTCTTCTCGGGCAACGATAGTAAACATCCAAGCTCCCTTCTGCTTGTTTCTAGGAAGGCGGTTTTACTCGTCCCCAATGCTACTTTGGCGATGCCACCCCAAGATTCCTTCATGAGCGTCGAGAGGAAAGCCCTGATCGGCATATCAAAGAGTACCAAAAAATCCTTCATTAAAATGCACATTGCCCAGTTGAGGGTGGCTCAACTCTCGCGCCGCATTTTGGCTGCGGTCTCGCGGCGTTACCTCTTCGATTTCGGCGGCGGGACGCACCGGTTCAGCACATCGAGTGCTTTGGCAACAATTATCGCGGCGGGGGCTTCTTGGGGCTTGTCGTCGGGGCCAGTGTTGGCGTAGCGCAGGATGCCTTTGGGATCAATGACCAGTAGCCGCGGGCAGGGATCGGCGTGGTAGAGCGCGTCGGTGACTTTGCGATCTGTGTCAGGTAGGAGGATGGTTAGGGCGGGATCGAGGGCACTGCGGCGGGCGAGGGCTTGGACTTCCTCGGCGCTACCCTGGTAGATGAGGAGGGTTATCGCCTCTTTAGGGAGGGCTTTGCCGCGCTGGAGCTGTGCCCACTGGAGGGCGACATCCGCGCAGGCGTTGCAGCCGCAGAAGAAGCACAGGGTAAGTGGGTGGCCTTTGAAGCTGACGAGGGGGCGCTTCTTACCACCCACATCAACCAAGGTGAAAAGTGGCGCGGGCTTGTCAAGTGGTGGCAAGGTCGCCTGCCCAAGTTTCCACATTGTTTACTTCTTCTCCGGAGCGTAGCCTTGGACGGTGACGAGGAAGCGCTGGCCGTTGCTGGCTTTTAGCTCGATCTTGGCGGTGAACGGATAGGTGGCGAGCTTCTCTTTGCTAGCGGGAAGGCTGGCCGGGGCGATGGCTATCTCCACCTGGCGCTGCGGGATCTGGTTGGCTGAGACACTCTCCGGGGCTGGCAGGAGCCGTGCCGTCACGCCGGGAGTATCGCTCTTTACCATAAGATTTTCGAAGAGCTCGGGGCGGGTGACGGTGAGCTCGATGGTCTTGGTGGTGGGGGTGCTCACCAGGCCAAGAGCGACCACGGCGGGCTGGGCGGTGAGGTCGCCGGAGTGGTAGCCGATGGCGGTGACGCTGCCCATCTTGTAGGCGAGCTGGACGTTGGCGGGGCTTCCTGTGGGAGAGAGGAACTCTAGCTGGGTGAGGATCGGGCCGAGCGGGGCGTTGGGTGCCAGCGTGATATTGTAGCGCCGCTGGAGGCGATCCCCGCTCTTTTCGGGGTCGCCAACGGGGGTGATCTTCAGCAGACTGGCATCTGGGGCGGCTAGGCTGACGGCTTTGAGCTTGGTGGCATCGCCGAGCCGTGGGTCGAAGCGGACGGTGATGCCAACGGAGGGCACGGGGGTCTGGCCGTAGCGCACGGTGCCGAGCTGGATGACCTGGGGAAAGGTCTGGATGTCGGGGAGTATGGTGCCGATCATGTCGTACTGTGCGGCGGTGCTGGGCAGCACTCCCCCCTCAGCGGGTGCGGCGTTTACCATCACGCTCTTATGCACGGGGCCAGGTCGCAGCATGGCGAGGTCTAGGGTGACTTCAACGTTTGTTGTGAATTAAGGGGCTTCGCCCCAGTCAATCACTCCCAGCCCAGTAGATCAGCAAACTGAAGGGAGGGACGCCCTAAAGAACGGTTTAACCAAATACAAAAATTGTGCAGAGCAACCTTGGCACTCAGACGA
>JANNDD010000247.1:0-6139 GCA_031387365.1 Armatimonas sp.
TTGAAATCGGCGTCTGCAATGACGCTTCGCGCCGCAAAGCCCGTGCCAGGCTCCCGAATCCTATTCCCCAGCCCGGCACGGGCTTTGCAGCCGCAGGCTACCGTAGACGCCGATTTCAATCGGCGGGATTGATTGGCGTGGCATTACTCTTGGGAGCAACAGGCATGGCACGGGCACAGGGAACGAAGGCGGACTACGAGCGGTCGGCGAAGCTAGGCGAGCTGTCGCGGGGGAAAGTCTTTCGCACCAGTGTTGCTCCTAATTGGCTTGAGGGCGGACGGCTCTGGTATCGGCTAGAGAGCGGCCCGAATGCTTTTGAGTGGGTGCTGGTCGAGGCCGACGGCAAGCTGACACGTTTTGCCAGCGAGGGGGCGCTCAAAGCGGCACTGGGGGGGAAGCTGGGGGTTGAGAGTGTTCTGCGGCTCTCGGCGCGGCCCCAGCCGGGCAAGACCGGTGAGGGTGTGGAACTTGTCTTCGACAACCAGACCAGCGGCGAGATTTCTCTCTTCTGGGTGAACGGCTCTGAACGTCCCCCCTACGGAAAAGTCGCACCCGGTAAGCAGTATAGCCAGGGGTCGGTTGCGGGTCATGCCTGGGAGGTACGCGATGCCTCCGGCAAGGTTCTGGGCTACGCCACCACACCCGCACGGGGCGGAATCGTACTGGTAGATGGAAAGCGTGCCGCCCCGACACGCCGCGAAGCGCAGCGCGGCAACCCAGGTGCTTCGCCCGATGGCAAGTGGATCGCGTTCACGAAGGGCGACAATCTCTGGGTGCGGCCCACACAAGGCGGCGAGGCGGTCTCACTAAGTAGTGAGGGCAAGCCCAAGGATTCCTACAGCGGCACCGGCTTTTTCTGGTCGCCCGATAGCAGCAAGCTCGTTGCTTTTCGCACGGAGGCGGCGCAGGAGCATAAAGTCTACACCGTGCAGTCATCGCCTAAAGACCAAACACAGCCCAAGCTAGTGACCCTGGATTACTTAAAGCCCGGCGATAGAATCGAGCACCCGCGCCCCGTGCTCTTTGATGTGGCGGCAAAGAAGGCAACGGTGCTCAGTGAGTCACTTATCCCCGATCCCTGGAGCCTGCCCGCGCTCGGCGACTCCGGCTGGGGCGCTGGCATCACCTGGAGCGCGGACTCGTCGCGCTTCTTCTTCGCCTACAACCAGCGCGGGCATCAGCTCCTGCGCGTGCTGAGTGTGGACGCGGCCAGCGGCACCCCAAAGACACTCTTCGAGGACACCACTAAGACCTTTATTAACTACTCGGGCAAGTTCTGGGCGCGGTATTTAGCAAAGTCCAACGAGATTCTCTGGATGAGCGAGCGCGATGGCTGGAACCATTTTTTCGTCCACGATGCCACCACCGGTAAGCTCAAGCGGCAGCTCACCAAAGGCGAATGGACCGTGCGCGGTGTCGAGAGCTTCGACGAGGACAAAGGCGAGCTGCTGCTCAAAGTGGCGGGCCGCACACTGGGTGAAGACCCCTACCATGTCCACTACGCACGAGTCTCTGTGGCTACGGGCGCACTCACGCCCCTCACCGACGGCGACGGTACCCATAGAATCGCCCTCTCGCCCGACGGCTCGCGCTATCTGGACAGCTACTCCCGCGTGGACTTGCCGACCATCACCGAGCTACGGAGCACTGCCGAGGGCAAGAAGCTGGCGCTCTTAGAGAAAGGCGACGCAACCGCACTTCTCGCCACCGGCTGGAAGCAACCGGAGCGCTTTGTCGCCAAGGGCCGCGACGGCACCACGGATATTTATGGTGTCCTCTGGCGACCGACCAACTTCGACCCGAGTAGGAAATACCCCGTGATCGAGCAGATCTACGCGGGGCCGCAGGGCTTCTTTGTGCCCAAGCAGTGGAGCAGCAGCTACGGCAATGCGCAGCAAATCGCGGAGCTGGGTTTTTTGGTCGTGCAAATAGACGGCATGGGCACCGATGGCCGCAGCAAAGCCTTCCACGATGTCTGTTTCAAGAACCTCAAGGACGCGGGGTTTTTAGATCGTATCGCCTGGATGAAGGCACTGTCGGCAAAGTACCCGTCTCTCGATCTCACCCGGGTTGGGATCTACGGCGGGAGCGCGGGGGGACAAAACGCCCTGGCTGCACTGCTCTGGCACGGAGACTTCTACAAAGCCGCCGTCGCCGACTGCGGCTGCCACGACAACCGCATGGACAAGGTCTGGTGGAACGAGCAGTGGATGAGCTACCCCGTGGATAAAAGCTACGAAGAGAGCTCCAACGTGGTAAATGCGCATCTTCTCACCGGCAAGCTCCTGCTCACGGTCGGCGAGATGGACAGCAACGTGGACCCCGCCAGCACCATGCAAGTCACGGATGCGCTGATCAAGGCCAATAAAGACTACGAGCTGATCATCTTCCCCGGCGCGAATCACGGCGCGGGTGAGAGTCCCTACGGCAAGCGCCGCCGCATGGATTTCTTCGTCAAGAACCTACTCGGTGTGGAGCCACGGGGGAAGTAGCCGATATAATTGAGAACTTAAGGAGGCTTAGAGATGGTCGCGGAGCAAGATGAGAAACTGACAGAGAGAGCATTGGCCCTCTACGAGAGTCGCTATCGAGCCACTCTTGAGCAAGAGCATAGCGGTGAGGTTGTCGCGATCCATGTTGATAGTGAGGACTTTGCCGTCGGTCGTAGCTCCCACCAGGCTGTCCAGCAGCTTCGTGTCCGTCAACCGAAAGGTCGCCTTGTTATTCTGACTATTGGTAGTGAGCCGGACTATGCCCTCGCCGCTCGCTTACTGGTGGGTGTGACTAAGTGATCGAGGGAAGGTTTCGTGATGGCCTGCCCCGCACAACCCTCACTCTACCAGGCCGCGATGGAGATTTCGAAGTTGAGTTCGTCGTTGATACAGGCTTTGATGGTGGACTGTCTCTGCCTGAGCATCTTGCCCGTACACTTGAAGCCGACGAACCCGACATTCGCCTAATCCGGCTGGCTGGAGGGCATCAGAGCCGCTGTTTCTACTACGAGATCGCTCTGGAAACCGAGGACGGAGACTCTCGTCCGATGGAAGTGCTTGTTTTAGAGGGAAACCCTTTGCTCGGTAATCTATTTCTGGAAGGCACTCTTCTGCAAATCGAAGTAGAAGAGGGTGGCAGCGTCACCGCAGAGAAATTATAGCATTGAAGGTTTTGCTGGCACTGTCTCTCTAAACGCGCTAAGGAGAGGCAGATGTTATTGATTCCCCCCGCACAGTTCGCCACACAAACGTACTATCAGCCGCCACTCAAAAAGCTCTGGGAAACGATAGTTGCTGATCAGAAGGAAATAGACAACCTCCAGAGTTTTGTGGAGCGGAGTCAGCGGCTTTACTTCGGAACACACGACACCTATGGTGCAATGGATCTTCGGAGCGGAAAGATTCTCTGGTGGAGGCGTATTCCGCCGCCGGGAAGCCACGCCACGGTTCTTCTGGAGAACAACACACTCTACGTGACGATGGGCAAGCTGAAGGTTGCCGCTTGTGATCCTACGACAGGGAAGATTCGGTGGGAGTATCTTCTTGATGACTATCCTGATACAACCCTCCATCAGGGAAAGCTGTTCTTTGCACCACGTGAGGGAGCGCTTATTGCACTCGATACCCACAGCCACAAGCCGCTCTGGGAAATTACTTTACCCCAACCCCGACGGGCGACCAAAGACAACAAAGTTCAAGTTTCTGGTTTCCCCATTGTGCAAGGCCCTCTAGTCTGCATAGGCACAAGCACAGGGAACGTACAGTGCCACCAAACGACAACGGGAAAATTACGCTGGCAGGTGACACTTCCTCCCACGCCGGACAGCCGCGCGGCTCAGTGTCTCGATACCGACGGAAAAACAAGCTTTGTCACCGCCGCAAGTGGCCTGTATGCCCTTGACCTTGCCACGGGAAAGCCACTTTGGCGCTTTACCCAAGCAGAACAACAGATCGTCAAGCTCCTTCGGCACAACGAAAATCTCTACTGCCACGACCGACAGACTCTCTTTTGTCTCTCGAAAACAACAGGAAAGCGACTCTGGTCACAGCCTCTCACGAAGCGAAACTATGCTTCCGTTTCCGTGCCTCTTCTTCGGGACGGCAGGCTTTTCCTAACAGTCGAAGACAATCTTCTCGCGTTTTCTCTGGACGGTAAAAAGCTGGGAGAGTGGGATACAGAGCAAGATCTCTTCGGGTTTCCGATTACTATCCTTGACGAGAAACTTCTGCTAGCAGGAGCCTGGAGCTTCTATCAACTTGGGCCGGGAATGCCCTCTACTGCGCCTTCCGATCCCACGGAGCGCCGCCTACTCGCCGCGAAGCTTGTTGCACAGCGAGAGAGACTCACCAGCGACGAGCGACGGATGTTTCGCAAGCTCGGAGCGGAAGCGTTTGCGGCACTCCTTCCTCTAGTTCAGTCCGAGCTTCCCAAGCCGGTGAAAGACAATCGCTATCCCAATACCCACCTACGCAATCTGCTGGAGGAGCTGGAGAGCTTCCTGACATCGGAGAACCACCCCGGCTTTCTTACTCTTCTCCAGAGCGCCATCCAGAATCCGAACGAGTACGTCAGCCGCGATGCCTTTGGGTTGTTGGCCAAACACGGCGACGGTTCCCTTCAATCACAGATGCTCGCAGAGCTACGGCGCGGCCCGGAGTCATCAGGGTTTGGCCCGGCCCTGCACTACTTTGAGCGCCTTCCAAACCCCGAAGCGATTGCTTTTCTCCTGGACGCGCTCTCAAAAAACGCTGACTCCGATCTACGCTCAGCCGCGTTTCTGCGCTTGCCTGCGATTGGCGGGGAGGCCGTGCTTCCCGCCCTGCGTGCGGCGCGAAAGTTGGAGCGCAGACTCCCACCGATGACGGAGTTCTATCACTTCGACATGCTCCGGCCCGAGCCCGTGCCACTCACGGGCCATACGCTCCCGGCGACGCGGCTCCATGCGACGCATACTGACAGCAATGGCAATGTTTGGGGGATTCTGACCTGCCCCGCACTGGGCGACTACCGCGATCTCTGGATCGCGCGGCGCGTGGACGGCCACTGGATTGAGCCGATCTTCACGGGAGTCTCTGACGAGCCACCCAGGAACTGGGTGAAGCGCTTTGTCAACAACCTCGCGCTGCGTGACGATAGCGATGGCGATGGCCTGACAGATCTTGCGGAGAAACGCCTCGGAACGAACCCGAACAACCCTGATAGCGACGGCGATGGCCTGGGCGACAGTGAGGATCGCAATCCTCTCGCCGCGCCATACTCCCTCACCGACGAAGAGAAAATCCTGGCAGCAGCCTTTGAGAGTCAGTTTGGCTTTGACACTGATCGGGGAACACCGATTGCCGTTGAGTTTCCTGCATCACTGAAGCCTTTTGAGCTTGCCTCGGGTGGGTGGCGGGTACTGCCCAAGTCATCGTCACCATTCTGGGGCTCGGGGCGCATCTCGCCGCTGGGACACGTTCTCATCTCATTTACAGATAAAGTGCGTCGCAAAGGCCCCGTGTTTCTTTGGAACACAGACCATACCGAGGCCATAGTTCACCTTGGAATTATCTATGGAGCGCTGGATGGTGTCGGCTACGATATCACGGTGCGAAGATTTGGCACCGATTGGTTCGTGGTGGATCGGAAAGCTGTCTGGTTTTCTTAAGGAAGTGCTCCCCGGGCCACACTGGCGCAGTTAATCGCCACCCACTCGGGGTGGCGCATGGCGACGATGAGCTTGTCGACGTTCGGGAAAAACGCAGAGAAGCGGAGCATTTCATCGGCGACAGTGGCCTTGTCTTTGCCTTCGGCGCGTTTGTCCAGCTCCCAGCCGCGCACGAATGGGGACGTGGCGAGGGTTTCCCAGCCGAGGGCTTTGTAGGCGGCAAAGCGCGGCATGGCATCGTCGGCACAGGTGACATTGCACGGTGCGACGGCAAAGGCGTAGGGGCCGGACTTAGTTGTATCGAGCGGCGGCATCCAGGTGCCTAGTCGCCCGACATAGCCCTGCTCTTGCCACGAGACCGCCAGCGCTTCTTGCTTGTCTTGCGCCGCCGGATCGCTCACCGGATGCACGACGAAGTGCTCGATATGCTCGCACCGAAGCTCGGTGAGCATTTGCGGAAGATGCCGCGGCTCGTAGGGAGCGTGGCCCCCCACGGAG
>JANNDD010000260.1:0-16059 GCA_031387365.1 Armatimonas sp.
TGGAAAGCTGCCATTCGGGCGGGAGAGCAGCCGCGCCTGAACCGCGTCGGGCCGGTATGATTCTCGCTTACTGAAGCGATTCCAGCGCAATGATGAGCTGGGCAAAAAGCGCGTTGATCTCCGCGATGGAGATGCAGTCGCGGTCGTCGCCGGCGGTGGGAATCGGAGCGAGCACTTTGAGAAACGCATCTTCGGGGTGGTTGGCACGCGCTGCGCTCACCAAGGCATTGTAAGAGGGCACCATGTAGGGGCAGGAGCTGACGGGAATCGCGTGGCGCAGGTGCTGGATAGTCTCGGTGGCCATACGGATAATAGTGGCATCGTTCATAGTTGTTCTTCTTCTTTCTGAGTTTCTGAGTTTTTGGTGAGAGCTTCGCGGATCTTGCGGACTCCGTGAAAGAGGCGCGACTTGACCGTGCCCTCCGGGCACTTGACCCGTGCGGCGATCTCAGGCACGGTCCAGCCGCCGAAGTAGTGCAGAAGCACGGCCTCGCGTTGGTCGGGAGGGAGCGCCTCGACACTAGCACGAACCTCGTCCTGCACTTGCTTTGTGAGGATTGCCTCCAGAAGATCGCCCTCCAGCGGCCCCGTTTGCTCGTCCCAGGCCACGAGAGTGACTCCAGGAATCCGGCGCAGGTAGCTGCGGCCCACGTTCAGTGCGAGCTGCTTGAGGTAGGCCACAAACCGCCCTCGGCCTTTGTAGGAGGCCGCATGGCGGTGTAGGCGGGTGAAAACTTCCTGCGTTAAGTCCTCTGCCATTTCCGGGTCGTCGGTCAGGGCACGCAAGAGACGGCAGACCCAGGGGCGGTGGCGGCGCACCAGCTCCGTAAAGCAAGCCGCCTCGCCGCACACCGCTCGCTGGAGCAGGCTGTCATCGTCCCCGGTTGGTCGTCGCATCTCAACTTAATAAACCCGGAAAGTGAGAGAACCGTTCAGTGCCTAGCGGGAGAGTTTTTCGAGTTGGCGGCAGAGATCCGAGACTTTCCTGCCCTGGGCATTGCACAGAACAGCGGCGACCGTGCGGGTTCGAGGGAGAATCAACAGAAAGCTCGATGTCCCTTGCTGGCTCCCCCCGTGGTTCAGACCACCCTCTTGCTGAAAGACTCCCAAGCCCATCGTGGGGTCGCTGGGGGCGGGCTCGCGCGGAGGAGGCTGGCGGCGCTGCATCTGCTCCCAGATGGCGGGCTTGAGAACCTTTCCCTGAAGAACCTTGCCAAAGAGGCTCACGAGATCTGCCGCCGTGGACTCCATCCCGCCGCCGGGCCACTTCCAGGAGAGGTTCTGTCGTTTTGTTTCCTCGGCTCCGGCGACATTGTAGAGTGGGGCACGCCGCGTAGCGCGGCTCTCTTCCGGGCGGCGTGGGAGATTCTCAAAGCCCATATCTCGCAGTCCGAGAGATAAAAACAGCTCTTGCTGGGTCTCAAAAAAGGGCCGTCCTGTGACCGCTTCCACCACGGCACCCAGTAGCGTGAAGGCATGCGTGCTGTAGTGGTACTTCTGCCCAGGCGCGGCAATGAGCGGGTCGCTCGCAAAGATCTTCAGCGCCTCTCGGCAGGAGCGCTGCTGACCTGTGGCAGAGTCTGAGGCGGCTTTATTTTCGTAGTGACGCAGCCCCGAGGTGTGCGTGAGGAGCTGACGACAGGTAAGGGGCTTGAGGGGTTCGGGGAGCTCGGGCAGGTAAGTGCTTAGGGGCGCATCAAGGCGGAGCGTGCCCTTCTCTACCAGACGTAGCACGCCCAGCGCTGTGATGGGCTTGCTCACCGACGCCAGCCGAAAGAGGCTCCTGGGCGTGACTATCGGGCCGACCTGAAGCCGGTTTCCCACACCCTCGAAGAGCAGCCGATCTCCTACCCAGACCGCCGCCTGGAGATGATTGGTGTCCAGCTTATCCTGCCCGACTGCCGCGTCGAGCACTGCCTGCATTATATTCTGTCGAAACATACACTCTCCCCCGATTGGTTTTACCATTTTATCGGGGAAGAGTGGTTACTAGAGTTTCTCGCCGTATTTATCAAAGTGCAGTGCCTTACATTGCTCTGTCCAGTTCTCGCGCCCGATCCGACCCTGGAAGTACTCGATGCTCCCAGCCACTTTCTCCAGCATCTCCGGGGAGAGTTTCGCGATCTGCTTGTAGGTACGTAGCCCGAGATCATGGAGCTTGGCCTCAATAAACGGCCCAACCCCCACGATCTCTTTCAGGTCGTCTTCATGACCGGGCTCTGCCTCAGGAATCACCAGTCCGTCTGCCCTCGCTGGCCCGTCTGTCGTAATATCTGGCCCGTCTGTTGCCAAAGGCGGAACCACTGTGCGCTGACGTTCCAGCTCGGCTGCTTGTGCTTGAAGCTGTGCCTGGGCAGTATGAATGGTCTGATTGGCGGTGTGAATATTGGCATTTGCCTGGGTGAGCGCCTGCGTGTAGTCGGTGAGCTTATCCTGTGCCTGTGCCAGTGATTTCTTGAGCTGATCACGCTCCTGCGCGATGGCCGCGAGATCTCCCAGGGTCTGCGAGGGGACCTCCTGAATACTCTGCGGCTGCTGTGTCTCGTCCCTGTCTTTTAAGGACATCTCTAAGTTTCTGGTGAGCTCGTCAACGCGAATATTAAGCGGAATCGCCTCAGCCCGCAGCCGATCGCGCTCCGTCTTGGCGCTAACGAGGTCATTATTGAGAGCTTCGAGCTGTTTGGCGTGCGTAGCTCCGATACTCGTGAGCTGTTTGTCTCGCTCCTGGAGCTTTTTCTTTAGTGCTCCCAGGTCACCGCTAAGAATCTTCGTGGTATCGGTGTTCAGAGATGTACGGAACCAGAGAAAGTAGCCCATGAGGAGCCCGAGGGCAAAGGCCACCAAGAGGCAGGGCAAGATCAATAAATAGAGATGCAGCATAGTGATTCCTTAAACTAGCAACTAGCGGACCACGAAACCGATTCGGCGGTTACGGCGGCGTCCTTCCTCGGTGGTATTAGTAGTGATGGGTTGGGACGAGCCATAGCCCTGGGCATAGAGGTGTTGAACCGGCATGCCACGCGCGACGAGATAGGCCCGCACGGAATCGGCGCGCTTCTGGCTGAGGCGGCGATTATCGGGTTCCTCACCCTGGTTGTCGGTGTGTCCACCCACCACAATGGTAGCCGTGGTCTGGCTCTTGAGGGCCTCCCCGATCTGGTTGAGGTACGGATAGGCTTCAGGCTGGATGCGTGAGCTAGCAGTGGCAAAGAGCACTTGGCCTCCGCCTACGATACCATCGAGCAGTTGCTGCGCCTTCTGCCGGTCTGCGGTGGGCAGCGCGGTGCTCGCCGATGGGGTGGGCACGGGCAGCTTCTCCCCAGCTAGAGTCAGGCGGTTCTCCAGAGTAATATTTTCGGGCAGGCTTGCCTTGGCAATACCAGCCAGCTTTTGTTTTTCACCAGCGGAGGCAACAATGCCACTCAGAATGAGCGCATCGCCGCCCGCGGAGAGCTCAAGATCCCGCACGGATTTCAGGGCGCTGAGGCTCTTGAGGGTCTCTGCGGGCCAGCCAAGCGTCCCCCCACTTCCACTAAGGGCTGTCTCATCACGGACGGCTCCTGTACCAAAGACCGTTTTTGCCGCCTGAACCGCACTCTGGCGGCTCGCCTCGTCAGGGTAGACTCCCCGTACATAGACCACGCCCCCGTAGGAAAGCACTTGCACGAGCCCGGTGGGCTCGCCTGCTGGGAGCGCTTGCGGGGAGGCAGAGGGCTCCGGTGTTTCTTTCACCTCGGGCGTGGCAGTTGCTGTGGGCTCTGGGGTTGCTGCGGCTTCTGGCGACGGAGTAGAGCCCGATAGGGGCGCGGGGGGGGGGGCTACGGAATCATTGACGAGCTGCACATCCCAGACGCCGGGCACCTGTGCAACCAGCCCACGCGCCTGCTCCGCCTCTGCCGAAGGGCCAAACAAACGAGCATCCCGCCCCTCGAAGCCGACCGTCCAATCTGTCAGACCAGCACGAGTGAGTGCGGCCTCAGATTGCTCTTTCAGGTGCTGCTCAATGGGACTGCGACGGCAAGTGGGACAAAGAAATATCAGTGCCACCAGACCCAGAGCGCTCAGACAGACTCCCGTGGTTCTATTCATAAGACTACCTCCGGCTTTAGCCGTGGGAGGAATGCGGCATGGTGCGCAGCGCACCTGTGCCGTCGGGAACCGCATAGAAGTTCCCGCGATTGAGTCTTCAAATTAGTCTTTCTCCGTCTTTCCGCTTTTGACAAACCATCAGCAGTAACGCAATTATGAAGCTCGTTGCTCAGGTCAAGCTTCTTGCCTCTTGCCAGCAGAAGCAAGTCCTTCTCGCCACACTCCACAAGGCGAACGAGGCTTGCAACCGCATGTCTGAGTACGCTTGGCAGAACAAGTGCTTCAAGCAGTTTGACCTGCACGCCGCCTATTATCACAACATCCGTGAGGAGTTCGGGCTGGCTTCTCAGTTGATTATTCGCTGTAATGCCAAAGTCACCGTCTCGTACAAGCTGGACAAAGCGACAAAGCGAACCTTTCGCCCGACTGGTTCTATTGCCTACGACTGCCGAATCTTGACTTTCTTCACCGAGGAGAGTCAAATCTCGCTCTGGACAGGTGCCGGGCGCATGAAGATTCCTTTTGCCGCTGGAGAGCTTCAGAAGGAAATGCTTCTGACTCAAAAAGGCGAATGCGATCTTTGCTTTATCGGTGGTGAGTTTTACCTGATGGTGGTCTGCGACATCCCAGAAGCTCCCCAGAACGAAGCTACCGAGTTTATCGGGGTTGACCTTGGCATTGTCCAAATTGCTTCTGACAGCGAAGGAAATCAGTACAGCGGAGAAGCGATTCGCTCCCTTCGTCGCCGAATGCGAAAGCTGAAGGCAGGACTTCAACACACGGCAAAAGTCCAAAAATCTAAATCGGCGAAGCGACACCTTCAGAAGTTGCGCCGCCGTCAATCTCGGTTTACCCGATGGGTGAACCATAACATCAGCCGTCGCCTTGTCGAATCGGCGGCTGTCTCTGGTAAGGCAATCGCTCTTGAAGACCTTTCTGGTATTCGCGAGCGGGCTTCGGTTATGAACAGAGAAATGCGTTTTGAGCTTGGAAATTGGGGATTCGATCAGTTGAGAAACTTTATCGAGTACAAGGCTAGACGTGCAGGAGTGCGTGTTGTTGCGGTTGACCCGCGCAACACTTCCCGTACTTGTTCTGCCTGTGGCTACTGCGATAAGCATAATCGAAAGTCTCAATCCTGTTTCCAATGCAAAGAATGTGGCCTGGTGATGAACGCGGATTTGAATGCCGCACTCAACATCAAGGCACGGGGCGCTGTAACTCGCCCTATAGACGGGGAAGCGGGTTCGCCTGCCTCCACTGTCAAAGCCTCCCAGCTTTAGCTGGAGGATAAGTTACAGTTCTTGTACGAATGTATCTTTCTTCGTAAACTCTGGCAACGGTATTGCGTATAAACTGGCAAGCTTGACAGCTTAAAAAAACGGTACACTTAGTGTTATGGTTGAAAACGTCTCCCGAACCGTTCTGCCCAATGGCGTGCGGGTTGTCACTGAAAATATTCCTACCGTTCAGTCGGTCTCCGTGGGGCTCTGGGCCAGTGCGGGCTCACGCGATGAGGAGCCGCGCCTACGGGGAATCTCCCACTTTTTAGAGCACATGTTCTTCAAGGGAACCGAGCGCCGCCCCAGTGCTAAAGATATCGCTGATGAGATGGATGCGCTGGGGGGCTACCTCAACGCGTTTACGGATAAAGAGTTCACGTGCTACTACGCCCGCGTTCTCTCCGAGCACCTACCCGTTGGCTTAGACATTCTCACGGACATGCTCACCGGCTCGCTCTTCGATCCTGACGAGACGGCCAAAGAGCGTAAGGTGGTGCTGGAGGAGATCAAGCGGCGCGACGATGACCCGGAGGACATGGTGCACGATCTCTTTGCAGAGACGATCTACCCAAATCACGCGCTGGGCCTGCCGGTGATTGGTAGTGTGGAGACAGTCTCAGCCTTCACTCCCGACGATCTGCGCGGTTACATCGCACGGCGCTACGGGCCAAAAAGCTTGGTGGTCGCCGCCGCGGGGAATTTAGAGCACGCACAAGTGGTGGAGCTTGCGGAGAAGATGCTTGGGGGGCTGGTGACGGGTGAGGCCAACGGGACGCTCACGCGCCCGATTGCGACTCCTGGCAAGCTTCTCTACAGCCGCCCCACCGAGCAGGTGAACTTCTGCGTGGGCGTCGACGGCTACGGGCAGCACGATGCCGAAAAGTACCCGCTGGCGATCCTAGATAATATTCTGGGTGGCTCGATGGGTGCGCGGCTCTTCCAGGAGATTCGCGAGAAGCGCGGCCTAGCCTACTCCGTGGGCTCCTATAGTGCAACACACCGCGAGGGGGGCTACTTCGCCGCGTACGGTGGGACGTCACCTGAGAACTTCGAGGAGTGCCTTGACTTAGTGCGTGCCGAGTTTGAGAAGGTCCGCAAAGACGGGGTGAGCGAGGCGGAGCTTCAGCGCTCGAAAAATCAGTTTCGGGGTGCACTGATCATGGCGCAGGAGTCCATGAGCAGCCGAATGACCCGCCTGGGTAAGTCCGAACTCTACTTCGATCAGGTCGTCCCGCTCGCCGAGGCGCTCGCCAAGATTGATGCTGTCACGGTTGCAGATGTTCTCGCTGTTGCCCAAGCCATCTTGCCAGAAGACTCAAGTAAGCTCACGATTGCTGCTATCGGGCCGTTTGAAGAGGCCGACAAAGAGGCACTCGCGGAGCTTGAAGGAGAGGATTAAACGAAATGCGACTTGCCCGTCTCTTTCTAGCCCTGTGCCTGACATTCTTTGCCGTACATGCTTCGGGGGCGCAGGTCGCTCCCCCAAAGCTCAAGGTGCTGATTGTTGATGGCCAAAATAACCACCAGTGGGCCACGACAACGCCGCTCCTCAAGGCAATCCTAGAAAACACGGGAATCTTCACCGTGGACATCTCGACCACGCCCGCAGGCTCTGCCAAAGCCCCACGGCTCCCCAAGAGTCCCACGCCTGAGCAGAGCGCGGCGCACAGTGCGGCGCTTAAGGCATTTGAGGCAACAGAAACAATGCGTCAAGCAAGCGCCGCGGCTCTCTGGGCCAAGTGGCGTCCGCGCTTCTCAGACTACGCAGTGGTTGTCTCCAACTACAACGGCGAGGACTGGCCCGAGGAAGTCCGCACGGCGTTTGTGGCATTTGTGAAAAATGGCGGCGGCTTTGTGAGCTACCACGCCGCCAACAACGCGTTCACGAGCTGGCCCGAGTACAACGAGCTGATCGGGGTAGGCGGCTGGGGTGGTCGCTCGCCCAAGTCTGGCCCGTACTTGCGGTTGCGCAAGGGCGCTTGGACTCCAGAGCAAGTCGAGGGCCCCAGCGGCGGGCACGGCCCTCAGCACGAGTTTCTTGTCGAGACTTACGCGCCGGAGCACCCGATTTTAAAGGGCTTGCCCACTAAGTGGATGCACGCACAAGACGAGCTCTACCACGCGCTTCGTGGCCCGGCCAAAGAGATAACCGTGCTAGGCGCGGCGCACTCGAACCAGACAAAAGAGTATGAGCCGATGCTGATGGTGCGTAACTTCGGCAAAGGCCGTGTCTTTCACACCACGCTAGGACACTTTGTGGAAGCGCTCTCCGGGCTGGGTTTCCAAATCACCTTTGCACGCGGCGTCGAGTGGGCCGCCACAGGGCGCGTGACACAGCCCG
This sequence comes from Armatimonas sp., assembly GCA_031387365.1. Classification (GTDB taxonomy): domain Bacteria; phylum Armatimonadota; class Armatimonadia; order Armatimonadales; family Armatimonadaceae; genus Armatimonas. The sequence goes on from JANNDD010000260.1 coordinate 7,714, forward strand.
CTCCCCCGCCCGTCGCACTCACTGAAGGCCCGAAAGCCGCCCGGCGCCTTTGAAACCGATATGAATCAGGGTTCTCACAGGGTTCTCACGTGGTGCTATCGCCTGTGGCTATCTGGGCCTGCACGACGACGAGATCGCTAGCCTATGGCGGGCCTTTATTGCGTATAGTCACTACGATGGTGTGAGAAATTGGCCCTACCCAAGCTCTGATCCAGCGTCTGCCGTGGTGCGCTTAAAACGGCTAAAGGGGCGCCCTTCGTTTGTCTGCGATGGAAGTATCGAGGCAACACGGTCGTATATCGCCGCCAGTGGTGTCCAGGCTCCTTTTACCTTTCAGAGTGTGCCGTTCCGGAATCATAATGATGCTTGGGTACTTCGTGACACGCCTGCCCGAGTGGCGCTGCGAGCGTGGCTAAGCGCAGTGCTAGCAGCAAGAAAACCATGAAAACAAAACCGAATTTCGTCTTTTTTCTCACGGATGACCAGCCGTATAACGGCCTGAGCTGCACGGGTAATCCCGTGCTGAAAACCCCCCATATTGACCAGCTTGCCGCTGAGGGCGTGTTGTTTGAGAAAGCCTTTGTCACTACGGCTATTTGCTGCTGTAGCCGTGCGAGTATCTACACGGGCCAGCACATGCGCCGCCATGGGGTTGCGGACTTCAAAACACCGCTCTCGGCGGCGCAGTGGCAGCAGACCTTTCCCGCGCTTCTGCGTCAGGCGGGCTACCGGACGGGCTTTCTGGGCAAGTTTGCTATCGGCGCCCCTCAGCCAAATAATGCACTGTCTCTGCCTGCCGAGCAGTTCGATCTCTGGTACGGGTTCCCGCAGATGATCGCCTTCAAGCAAGTGATAGACGGCAAGCCGCGCTACTTGACGACGGTGATGACGGAGAAAGCCGTCGCGTTTCTGAAGGAGACGAAAAAAGAGCAGCCGTTCTGTTTGATTGTCGCGCTGAAGGAGCCGCACGGGCCGCTGGACTACTTTGATCCGGAGTACAAAGACCCGTACACGAATGCCACGATCCCGCCACCGAAGAACCTCAACCGCGCCTCGTTTGAGGCGCTGCCCAAAGCTGTGCAGGGCAGCCTGGGAGCAACTCCCGAGTGGTTTGAGAAGCCTCCCACTTTCCAGGCCGCGCTGCGCAAGACTTACGCTTACACCAGCCGTGCCGATGCCGCTGTGGGCGAGATCTGCCGGGCGCTCAAAGAGCAAGGGCTGGATCAGAACACGGTGGTGATTCATCTCTCGGACAACGGCTCGATGGACGGAGCGCACGGTCTAGATGGCAAGTGGCTGATGTACGAGGAGTCTATTCACGTGCCGCTGATTATCCGTGACCCGCGTCTGCCAAAGTCAACGCGCGGGCGGCGCTCACAAATGGCGCTGAATATTGATGTCGCCCCGACCATTCTGGCGATGGCGGGCGTTTCTATCCCCAAGGGCATGCAGGGGCGTGATCTCCAGCCGATCCTGCGCAGCCCAAAAACCAAGGGCCGCGAGGACTGGTACTACGAGCACACCTACAACACCGATCCGCCGCGCAAGCCGATCCCCAAGAGCGAGGGGGTTCGCACCGAGCGCTGGAAGTACATCCGCTACACGGAGCAACAGCCGCCACGGGAGCAGCTCTTTGATCTTGCAACCGATCCTCAAGAGGAGCGGGACTTAGCGAGCGATGCCACGCACACCAAAACCCTCACCAGGCTCCGTTTCCGCTGCGATGACTACCGGAAAAGCCTTCAGCTCTAGTTTCCGGTAACTATGGATACCCCCAAGTTATCGGAAACTAGAGTTATAGGAAATCTCACCAGTTCGTCCTCTAACTCCCCTCAAGGACACTCCATCTGTCTTTTTGGTGCACCTGCCCAAACTCAAAAACAAAGGCTCTTTCCTGGTGGTATATGTAGGTGAGGAGCATCGTACATGAGAGTTATTCAGGAAGAGAATCATCAAGGCCATCGAATTGTCGTTGGGGAAAAACCGGGTATCGGCTATATTGGGAGAAGCCCGATTCGCCAGTGGAGCTACCGAGTTCTGCTTAATGATGAAGACATCTCCGAGTGCGTGGTGGTGAGTGGCATGAAGCCTGATCAGCTCATCCAGAGTGCCCGCCATCTCCTGGCCCATCGCTTGAGTAGCTCAGAAGCTAGTTTATAAGCCACATCCACCCTTAGCGGAAAGAGATGACAAGTAGCTTTGGCAAAATAAAGTTTGCCTGTTGTAATGCTTTCCGCTTTCTCTCCACGTCTCCCAGTACAGAAAGGATAGAAGATGGCCTGGCTGGTTTAAGGCCAAACAAGGAAACAACCATGAAAGCAACACCCCCTATTGTCGATCGGCAGACCTGGAACGCCAAGATCGCCGAACTCCGGAGCCGAGAGAAAGCCCACACCCGCGAGGGGGACGCCATCGCCGCCGCGCGTCGCCGACTGCCGATGGTCGAGGTGGATCCCACCACACTGGTCATCGGAAAGACCGGCGCAATCTCGCTGCTCGACACGTTCGAGGGCCGTTCCCTGCTGTTCGCCTCGTACCACATGTGGCATACGGGCCAGCCCGCCGCCCAGCAGTGCGAAGGTTGCACTTTCAACTCCGGCCAGGTGCGGGAGCTGTCGTACCTGCACGCGCGCGATGTCACCTACGCTGTCTTCTGCGAGGGACCGTTCAATGAGAGCAACTGCTACCGCGAGTTCATGGGCTGGGAGATGCCGTGGTACTCCGTGCCCGAGGCGTCGCAGGATCGCCTGATCGCTGGGCGTCATTTCGGGATGAAGGTGTGCTACCTACGTGACGGGGACTGTGTTTTCGAGACGTATTGGACCACGGCCCGTGGGTGCGAAGTGATGAACGGCAGCTTCGGGATGCTCGACATGACCGTCTACGGTCGGCAGGAACATTGGGAGGACTCGCCCAAGGACTGGCCGGTAATCTACGGATCCCACAGCAATTCGTACCGGCTCATGGAGGATGGGAGTGCGCCTCCGTCCGCGAGGGAGGGCCGTCCCACCCCGCAGTGGTCCCGCCTCGCCGCTGGTCACAGCGACGATCTTGGAAGCACCGCTGCGGCCAGCGAGCGTCACTGCCACTGAGCGAATTCTTTCGGGGTAGGACTATTTCAATATGTTTTCCCGATGCCACTGGAGCGCAAAGGGATCGGGGAGGTAGATAGGGTCTTTGGGCTGTACGATGGTCTTACCATTTTCCACATAGACCAAATCGTTGATCAGCTTTGGTGTGACAATTATCTCGTAGCTGTCACTCAGGCTCCAGGCTCCAATGTCGAATCCCCAGTGGTGGTTTTTGCAGAGCGCCAGCCCATTTCTGGGATCGTCGTTGTGGAACTCGGAGAACGGCAGGATATGTGCTCCATCCACTAGGCTACTGTTTCCCAGCCGTGCCGATGCTTGACAGACACAACAGGCAAAGCCGTACAGCTCTTTCACCACTTTCGGGAAGAGCTTGCTACGCACAAAGTAGCCGTCGGTGCTCTGCTCTTTAACCGTCGCGTGGAGCCTGAACTTTGCCTGAGCTTGCTTTTTAAGCGTCTCTGCCTGCAAGGCAAGATAGCTCGTGGTCGCCTCCTCAGAAACCTCCGTGGGCTGGCCAGAGAAATAGGTCGCTAGGAGGTGGCTCCGCAGAACCTCCCGCGTGTGACTCTCGGCGAGAAGTGGCCATAGGTCGTCGGCAAAGCGCCCCCCATCGCAGAGCACGGCAAGCTGAGTCAGCGTCGGCTCGTGCTTTGTTTGAACGGGCGTGGGATGGCCATTTTTTACTAGTGTCCAGAAGCCCTCTTTCTGGAGGTAGCGAAACGGGTAGGTGAGCTTGGGCTGCCAGCCTGAGTTTAGGGGAACCAAGGCGTGCCAGTGGGTCTGGAACGATGCCAGGAGCTCGGGCGTGAGTGCCACCAGGTTTCTCGTGACTCGGCCCATGGCAATCTCGTGAAGAATCGCCAGCAGGAGAACAGGTTTGTGTGGTGCGGCGCCTCGGGCGTTGTTGGCATTGCGGTGAAGCCTGCAGAACATTTCCCCATATCTTGTCAGTGCTTCCTGCTCCATGGTTTGAGTGTACCCTTCCCCTCCTTTGCAAAAGTGCAAAAGAGGGGCGGGTTGGGTTCAGGCAGGCGGGGTTCTGCGGTACACTGAAGCCATGATTAAAGTTGCTATTTCCGGTGCGCGGGGCCGGATGGGGAGCGAGGTCGTTCGTGCGGTCACGGAGGCCGAGGGCATGGAAGTGAGCGTGTCGATTGAGTTTGGCGACGACATGGGCGCGCTTCTACGAGAGAGTCAGCCTGCCGTGATGGTGGACTTCACCGTGCCATCGTCGGCGATGACCAATATCCGCATGGCACTGGAGAACAAAGTAATCCCAATTGTTGGAACCACAGGGCTCTCACCTGCGGATTTAGATGAGCTACGCGGTCTCTGTGAGAAGCACCAGACGGCGTGTTTAATCGCGCCGAACTTTGCCATTGGAGCGATTTTAATGATGCAGTTCGCCGCACAAGCCGCCAAGTACCTGCCCGATGTCGAGATTATCGAGATGCACCACGAGAAGAAAGTGGATGCTCCGTCGGGGACGGCAGTAAAGACGGCCCAGATGATCGCGGCGGCACGCACAGGAATACCTACCGCCAAGCCCGAAAATGCTTTTGAGAGCCACGCGGGAGCGACGGGGGCCGAGGTGGACGAGATTCCTGTACACTCAGTGCGTCTACCAGGCTTTGTGGCCAGCCAGGAAGTGATCTTTGGCGCGCAGGGCCAGCGTCTCTCCCTGCGCCACGACTCACTGGACCGCACTAGCTTCATGCCCGGTGTCGTGCTTGCCATTCGCAAGGCTGCGAGCCTGACGGGGCTGGTCTATGGTCTGGAGAACCTCCTCTAGTATGCTACCCCGGGGGATTGCCCGGAAAATATTCCTGGGTTATGTCTTACCGCTGATTGTCTTGCTGGTTGCCGGGCTTCTTGTGCCGGTTTTCCTGTGGGGGTTTGCGGGACGCTACCGGGGGGAGTTTGCCGCACGCAAGGAGCTGGCCAGCCGCGTGGAGGTGCTGATGCACGCCGCCGCGGACGTGGCTAAAGCGGAGCGGAGCTTCCAGCGCTTCAAAGACCCTACTTTTCGCGCTGCCCAGAGCCAGGCACGCTACATCTATCGGACACGTCACCAGGAGATTAGCACCTGGTTTGAGGATCACTCCGCGCCCAAGCTACGTGATTCGTGGGCAACAGCGCACGCCGCTTTTTTGGCGTGGGATAGAAAAGCAAATCGCACGGAGGCGGGATTTGCTCCGGTGGCGGCGGCGATGGAGCGTCTCAACCAGCAGGTGATTCAGGAGCGTGAGCGCTACGAGCCACTCTATGTCACGGCGGATATTATCCGAATTGTTGGGCTGGTGCTCTTTCCCCTTGGAGCGCTGGTGAGTGCCCTGTCCATTGGTCGCTCTATCGCCCGCTCGATCACGGAGCCGCTGGAGGAGCTGGTGGCAACTGTGGAGCGCTTGGAGCGCCGGGAAATTACCTCCAAAGATCTTCCCGATGCGGGCGACAGAGATGATGAGGTAGGGGAGCTCTGGCAGGCTCTCCAGCGCATGGCGGAGACGGTCACGGAGCGGGAGACAACTCTGGAGGCCCGAAGTGAGGCACTTGCCACGACGGGACGGCGGCTGGAGTCGGTGCTCAATGCAACCAACGACGGTATCGCACTTTTGAGCCGGGAAGGGCGCTTTCTGCTGGTCAACCCACGCTTCGCAGGACTTTTTGGCATGGAGCCCGAGGATCTTCTTGATCAGAGCTTCGCCCGGATGGGCCCACGCCTCCTCTCACTCTTCAAAGCGGGCGATCAAGAACCTGCCCGCCTGCGCCTGCGCGCGGTGCTCCGTGATACCGAGCATGTGGCTGAGGAGACGTTCTCTCTGGCGCGGCCCTTCCCCCGCGTGCTACGCTTCTTCTCTGCGCCCGTGCGTACCGAGGGGACTTTGATTGGCCGGATCGTCGTGCTCCGCGATGTCACCCGGGAGACGGAGGCTGATCGGCTCAAGAGTGAGTTCGCCTCGACGGTTTCTCACGAGCTACGCACCCCTCTGACAGCTATACACGGCAATGTCGCCCTACTGCTCTCCGAAAAACCAGGCACTCTCACCGAGGATCAGCGCGAGTTTCTCACCCTCACCCAGATCAGTGTCCAGCGCCTCACCGAGCTGATCACGGAGATGCTCGATCTCTCCAAGCTAGAGTCAACGGGGCTACAGATGGCCCGTGAGCCCGTGGAGTGTGGCCCTCTCGCCCAGGAGCTGGTGCGGACGATGGAGGAGCAGGCACGGGTACGGAGCATCACCCTGAGCCTCATGGCTCCCGAGGGGCTTCCCACGGTTCTGGGAGACCGGGATCGAATTGCGCAGGTGCTCATGAACCTGATCTCTAATGCCCTCAAGTACACCCCGACCGAGGGGAAAGTGATCGTGCGCCTTGGTGTGGAGCAGGCACAGCTTGTTGTGCGGGTCTCGGACACGGGAATTGGACTGACATCGGCGGATCGAACTCAGCTCTTTGCTAAGTTTTTCCGCGCGGACAACTCGACCACACGTCGTGTGGGTGGCACGGGCTTAGGACTGGTGATCTCCAAGGCGATTGTTGAGAAGCTGGGGGGGACGATCTGGGTGGAGAGCACTCCCGGCATTGGGAGTACTTTCGCTTTTACCTTGCCTCTGTTTCGAGAGAGCACGGAGGAGGAGCGTCAGGCCGCGGCTCTAGCTCCCGCTCGTGTACCGGGGCCGCGCCGCTTTCTCTTGCTTATCCATGACCAGACCGCTGTCCTGCACCGGCTCAACCATGCACTTAGTCAGCAAGGAATGATCCTCAGTGCCGCTGCTGTTCCTGCGGAAGCGCTTCGCCGTACCCGCGATCTTCGCCCCGACGCGCTGCTCATCCCGCCGTTCACCACCGCCTTTGATGCGTTTCAACTGATTCGAAATCTGCGTGCCGACCCCGCCACAGAACGCACGATCGTCCTCCTTTATGGGCTTCGTACGAGGGGCAATAGCTTCGAGTTTCGCGATACCCTGGCTCTTGCCGCACCGGAGCGCCTGAGCTCCGCGATCGCCCAGCTCACGACGGATGAGCCTGCGCGCAATCGCCCCGTGGTGGTGGTCGGTGAAGAGGCTTTCTTTAACACTGTCCAGGAGCTCTGGCAGCGTCAGCAGCTTTCGTCGCTGCTCTGGTGCAAGAGCAGCGACGAGCTTGTCGGGAAAGTCGGGCCACTGTGTCCGCTGGTCATCATCTACGACACACAGAACCAGGACGCTCGGGCACTGGGAAGTTTTGCCCAGCCTTTGCGGGAGCGCCATGTCAATCAGCGTATTGTCTGGCTCTTTGTGGGGGAGTTCGGCCCCCGAACGCGGCTTCTGGTTCCCCATGGGGCGGGCGGGGTACCCCTGGATCGCGCTGCCACAACAATCCAGGAAGCCATTATGGCGGCAATCTAGTACAATCAATACTACGATGAAGCGACGTTTGCTCTGTTTTTCCTTGTTCCCCGCACTGGGCTTGCTCACTGCCGCCTTTTCCGCCCCCGCCCCCGTGGACTACCGGAGCGAGGTTCGTCCGATCCTGGCCGCCAACTGCCTTACCTGCCATGGGGCGGATGAGCACAAGCGCTCGGCGGAGCTGCGGCTAGATCAGCCGAATCGTGCCGTCGTGCCAGGGGATATGCTTGCCAGCAAGCTGCTCTGGCGCGTGACACGGCCCGTGGGCGATGCCCTACGTATGCCGCCCAAAGAGACAGGGCACGCACTGACCGAGGCACAGATCAACACCCTGCGGCGCTGGATCGGGCAGGGCGCAAAGTACGAGGGGCACTGGGCCTGGCAAGCCCCCCGCACCCGTGCGTCTGGCATTGATGCGCTTATCACGGCGCGCCTTGCCAAAGAGAAGCTCACCCTCTCGCCCGAGGCCGACCGCTGGACGCTGGCACGGCGCGTGGCGCTTGATGTCACTGGGCTGCCACCGAGCCTCAAAGACACCGAGGCGTTTGTCAGCGATAAATCTCCCAACGCCTACGAGAAATTTGTAGACTCCCAGCTCGCTTCCCCCCACTTTGGCGAGAAGTGGGCGCGGGTCTGGCTGGATCTGGGGCGCTACGCCGACTCGGCGGGCTACGGTTCCGACCCGCTTCGCCCCAATTTATGGCCGTGGCGCGACTGGCTGATCACGGCCTTTAACACCAATAAGCCTTTTGATCAGTTCACGGTCGAGCTACTTGCCGGAGACTTACTGCCTAACTCCACGGAAGACCAGAAGATCGCCACGGCGTTTCATCGCAACACGATGACCAACACCGAGGGCGGCACCG
>JANNDD010000333.1:0-2193 GCA_031387365.1 Armatimonas sp.
TGCGCTCCCCCGGCTTCCAGCAACGGCGGCAGAGAAAAAATCCCTCGCCGAGTGGCTGGTCGCCCAGTTTGAGAATCTGGATGAGGCCGAGCGCCAGTTGCTGGAGAAGCTCAAGCCCTACAGCACGCTGGCATTTCTATCTCGGTACCGGGAGTTAGCAAAGCGCCGCATCCACAATCAGGAGGCCTACCTGTTTGCGCTCTGCGAGAGAGAGAACACGGCGGCGTTACTGGAACTGTGGAAGCAGCGCGGTGGTGAGGGTGTGGTGCGTACCTTGCAAGCCAAGGGAGACCCTGCAGCCTACATCCCGACCTTCGTCCAGACCCTCCGCGACCAGAAGAGCAGTAGCAGTGCCCTCCTCTCTGCCATTTCCCACTCGTCGCACCCCGACGCCGTTGCCTTTCTCCTCGATGCCTTGCGTGATCCCAAAGCCCCGGTGGAGTGGCGTGCGGCGGCCTTTGAACACCTTGCGGGAACCGGTGGCGCGGAGGGTGTGGCGGCCATCCGCGCAGTGCGGTCGTCGTTGAAACAGCCCAGCCCGCCCAAGCCCTGGTTCGCGAGCTTTGATCTTGAAAGCCTCCCCAAAAAAGCGGTCCAAAAGGACGCGAAGGGCCGCACTTGGGCGCTCTTCCAGACCGATATTCTGGGCAATTCCGGCGATTGTTTTATTGTTGAAAAGAAGGCAGAGGGCTGGGGAACTCCTGTCTTCACGGGTGTCTGGACCGGGAACACGATGCGGGACAATGCTCCAGAGACCTTTCGCGGCATCCGCACCGAAAAACTCATGGCGACAGAGTGGATCAAGATATTTCCCGATGATCTCACGCTTCGCAAAGACACCGATGGCGATGGCCTGACGGACCTCGTGGAGGCGCGGCTAGGCACCAATCCTAACACAGCCGACACGGATGGTGATGGCCTCAGCGATGCGGTCGATCCCTGCCCCACCGCTGCTCCTCGCCCCTTGGGAGACACAGAAAAGATACTTGTTGCCTGTATCGAGGCGCGCCTCTTTGATCAAAATTCGGAGCGCCCTCTGATCCTCTTCGCGCCCGGCGTGGCTCCCTTTGAGTTCGATAGCAATCGTGGCTACCTCCTCTGGAAGCAACTAAGGAAACGGGTTCCGCGTGCGACGCGTCCCGGTGGAGGATTTGACGAAGACGACGGTCTTTGTTTTCGTCATCTCAACCGGCTCAAATCGCCCAAAGAACAGCCCATCACGTTCAGCCCCGACGGTCAGTTCGCGCGGGTTGCCCTCACCCCTGAAAACACCGGCTGGTGCGGTACCTTTAGCGGGGGAGAAGCCTTCTCGCTCCGGAAAATCGACGGCGAGTGGTTTGTGGTGGATCGGATCGTGCTGAACGTGCTGGGCGAGCCAATGCAGCACTACTACCCCGGCGAGCCGATGTGGTGAGGTATCATAGGCGCACTATGCTTTCTCTTGATGCTGCCTACCTGGCTCCCAACGTCACTCCTGAGCTGGTCGCCCAACAGACCGAACGCCTCGCCCTTGCCCACGCCACCCTAACGAAGGGCACCGGCGCAGGCTCGGACTTTCTGGGCTGGCTCGATCCCGCCGCCATGGCCGACGATGCCCTGCTCGACGAGATCGAGACCATCGCCGCTGACTTGCGAGCCCGCACCGATGTGCTGGTCTCCGTCGGGATTGGCGGCTCCTATCTGGGGGCGCGTGCGGTGCTTGAGGCACTCTCGGATAGTGTGGATCGGCCCGTGCTCTTTGCCGGTCAGAACCTCTCGGCCCGCTACCACACCGAGCTGCTCAAGAGCATCGCGGGTAAGAAAGTGGCGGTCAATGCGATTAGTAAGTCCGGCACCACCACCGAGCCTGCCGTCGCGTTTCGCATTCTACGCGAGTTAGCCGAACCCGGTTGCATCGTGGCGACGACGGATAAAAACAAAGGGGCACTGCGAAAAGTGGCAGGCGGCGCGGGATGGCGGACACTGCCCATTGAGGACAGCATCGGCGGGCGCTACTCGGTGCTCTCGCCTGTGGGGCTCCTGCCTCTCGCCTACGCTGGGATTGATATCCGCGAGCTGCAGCGCGGCGCTATCGCCTGTGCCCGCGCCAGTGCGGAGCCCGATCCCAAGAAAAACCCGGTGCTGTTCTACGCCGCCGCGCGCAATTTACTCTACCAGCAGGGCTTTCTCATCGAGGCGCTCGCCAGCTTCGAG
>JANNDD010000344.1:0-2443 GCA_031387365.1 Armatimonas sp.
GCCGTCGCGATGAGCGCGGAGCTGGGCCAGGGAAAGCCGGGTGTGCGACCGGCGGGCGAGGTCAAGAACCCCGTGACACTCTACCCGTTTGAAGAAAATGCCCAGGCCAACGCCAAACCCGTCACGCTAGACGCCCTCAAAGTCGGGGACTTGCTAACGGGCAAGAGTGCGCCGCAGATTGTGGACAGGCCCCTGACAATCTCCTGCACGCTGGAAGGCAAGCCCCAAAACGGCGTGCTGGTCGCCCACGGGGGCACTGCCACCGGCTACGCGCTCTACCTCAAAGAGGGCAGTGCGGTCTTTGCCGTCCATCCGTCGGGCGGAGAGCTGATCCGCCTGACCTCTCCCGAGATGCTTCCTGAAAACGCCACGCTCGAAGCACGCCTCGCCGCTGACGGTACGCTGAGCCTCAAAGTAAACGGACAGACTGTCGCCCGTGCCAAGCTCTCCGGCCCGCTCAACCGCCAGCCTCAGGAGCCCTTCTGTGTCGGATTCGACAGCGACAACCCCGTGGATCCGGCGTATGCGAATACGCCACGCTTCACCGGCACGCTCCGCGCACTGAAAGTCAGTACCAAAGAGTGAGCGAGATAAAGACGCAGCGCCAGGCGCTCCAAGCGCAGCTCTTCCCCGGTGGTATCCCGCGCCTCTGGTGCCCGACTCTGACGCACTTTCAGGCCGCACGCACCCCTGACCCGGAGCGCATCCAGGCACACCTTGCCGCGCTTGCACCCTACGTGAAAGGCATTCTCGTCCCGGGCTCCACCGGCGAGGGCTGGGAGATGACCGACAGCGATATTCGCGGTCTACTCGACATTGTGCTTGCGGCTGCGGCAGAGCAAGGCATTCGCGTGCTGATCGGCGTGCTGAAAACCTCCACGGACGAGGTGCTCGCCTGCTTGGACGCGCTGGAGCCGCTGCGCACGCACCCGGCCGTGGTCGGCGTCACCATTTGCCCGCCCAAGGGCAGCAATCTCACTCAGCAAACTCTCTACGACGGCCTTGCGCAGGTGCTCGCACGTGGCTGGCCGACGGCGCTCTACCAGCTCCCACAGGTCACGCAAAACGAGCTGGCACCGGAGACCGTCGCCGCGCTGATTCATGAGTTTGCCAATGTCATTCTCTTCAAAGACACTAGCGGCGAGGACCGCGTGGCGCAGAGTGGCATCGACTTTGGCGGCGTCTTTCTAGTGCGCGGCGCGGAGAAAGGCGGCTATGCTGCCTGGCCGCGCACCAACGGCGGCCTCTACGACGGCTTTCTATTAAGCACCGCCAACGTCTTCGCCCCCGAGCTTGCTGAGATCTTGCGCCTGCTCGAAACCGGCCAACACGCCGCCGCCGAAGCGCTCTCGGATAAATTAGTCGCGGTTGTCAGCGCCGCCTTCACACTCGTGGCTGGGTTCCCCCATGGCAACGCCTTCGCTAATGCCAACAAAGTACTGGATCATTGGATGGCCTATGGCGAGTCGGCTCAGGACTTCGAGCCGCCACTGCTCTACAGCGGTGTACGCCTGCCTCGCAACTTTATTGAGGCTGGCGCAGAGATACTGAAGGCACATGGGCTTCTGCCAGAGAAAGGTTACTGCGAACACGGAGTAGAGTAGAATAAGGGGGATGTCAGTAACCAGGACGGTGCTTATCACCGGGGGAACCGGCTTTATCGGGAGTGCACTGGCTCGCGTGGCGCTGGAGCGTGGCTGGAGCGTGCACCTGCTGGGCCGTGATTTCTCGCGAGTGGAGAGCCTGCTCGCGGCGGGAGCCCACGCCATTTCCTGCGACTTGCGCGATAAGACAGGGGTTACTGCGGCCTGCGCAGGGCAAGATACGGTCTTTCACGTCGGCGCACTCTCCGCACCCTGGGGCGATCCGTCAGAGTTCTACGCTACCAATGTCGGGGGCACCGAAAATATTCTGGCTGCCTGCCGAGCGCACAAAATCCCACAGTTAATCCATGTCTCGTCGCCGAGTGTGGTGTTTACCGGGCGCGATCAGCACAACCTTCCCGACGATGCGTTCTATCCGAAGCGCTTTGCCTCCGTGTACTCCGAGACCATGAAGCTTGCGGAAGACCGGGTGAATGCGGCTTTTGCCGAAGGGAGCGGGCTCAGCGGCGTGATCCTGCGCCCCAAAGCCGTCTTTGGACCCGGCGACACCTCGCTCTTGCCACGGCTCATCTCCGCCGCCCGTGCGGGCCGTCTGCCACGTATCGGGGATGGCAAAAACGTAGTCGAGCTGACGTATATTGACAACGTGGTTGCGGCACTGTTCTGCGCCGCCGATGCGCCAAAAGTGGCGCTGGGGAGGACTTTTACGATCACCAATCATGAGGCGGTGCCGCTCTGGGAGGTGATTGCGCAGGTGCTGGCGGGGCTGAAGATCCCATGGCAGCCCCGCACGATTCACTTGCCGCTGGCACTTCTCGTGGCGGGCCTGATGGAGCGCA